>CALAVD010000342.1 GCA_937892085.1 uncultured Prevotellaceae bacterium | reverse complement strand
TTCGTGTGCTTTTATTTTTTAAAGTGGACTCAATATATTATATAGAAACTATAGATTATTTTTCCACTTCTTTTACTTTGAGGTAGTCGCCGCTGCCTTTTACGATGGTTTCGAAGTAGTCTTGGGTGTAACCTCCGAATGTTGGCGACACAGGATTGCCGTAGGCGTTGCGCTCAAACTTGCCGTCTTTTTCCTTCTTGATATTGCCATCGAGGAATTTCACAAAGAGGTACTTGGCAAGGTCTTGATACTGGTGCAGATAGTCCTGTGCGCTGTTGATGCTATAGTTGGTGAGGAACTCAAGCGCATCGGCGGGGTTGCTCTTGTAGATGGCGGCAGCCTTTGCCTCCACTTGTGGCTGCTGGGCGGCGAACGCATCTTCAAGTCCCTGCTGCACGCGGCGCACGTCGGGAATCATCTGTGAGTAGCGGTGGTAGCACTGGTTGGCGATGAGGTTGTTAACCCAGAAAGCAGCGTCGAAGTCGAAGTTGTAAAGGTCGCCCTTGCCCTCGCGGAAGCACTCGGGTGCTTCGTTGATGCTGCAATACATGGGCACAAACACTGCAGTGTTAGCGTCGTCCACGCCAAACCAGATGATGCCACCCACGGGGTCGGGGAGCCAAGAGCGCATCTGTGTGCAGAACACGAAGCCTGTCTGTTGTGTCGCTATAGCGCGCTCGTGGCTATATGTCACGCCGTCAACTTTAAACTCCATGGGGCGATAGCGGTAAGGCACGCCATAGTAGTTCTTTGCGCCAGGGTCTTGTGTCATGTCGTAAGGGGTGCCCTCAAAGTGGTCGCGCATCATGTTCTGCATGTCGCGCACGCTCACCGGTTTGTCGGGTTTTACATATAGTGGCATGATTTCAGCGCCCTTCTTGCCTTCAAGGTAAGGCAGGTAACGATCCATGCCAGCGGCATAACGGTTGAAGAACGACCATGCGCGTGCGTCGCAGCCACGCAGGGTGCCATAGTCGGCAGGGCAGTAGGTGAGCGAGAAGTCGAAGTCCTCGTCCTTGCCGCTGTACCAACCCATCTTGCGGGCAAACGACACCACATCTTTGCTATATAGGCAGTTAGCTTTGTCTTTGAAAGGTATTTTGTGGATGCGTGCCTGGTTAGCGTGGCCCGAGATGCAGTCGTCGGGGATGCGGATGGCTACCCACACGGCACCTTTCTCGGCACTTCCCTTGCCAATCATCTCCAGCACCCACACCTCGTTGGGGTCGCCAATGGAGAACGACTCGCCCTCGCTGGCGTAGCCATATTTTGCCACCAGGTCGGTCATCACAGTGATGGCCTCTCGTGCCGTCTTAGCGCGTTGCAGAGCGATATACATCAGGCTGCCATAGTCCACGATAGCGGTGCCGGTGGTGTCTTCGCACTCATGGCGTCCGCCCCAAGTGGATTCAGCCACTGTCACCTGATGCTCGTTGATGTTGCCCACCACCTTGTAGGTGTGTGGCACTTCGGGAATCTCGCCGAGGTATTTGCCAGAGTCCCAGTCGGTGATTTTACGCATCTCGCCAGCCTTATGGTCGGCGGCAGGGATAAACTCGAGGAAACCGAAGAGAGTGTGAGAGTCGGCGGCATAGGTTATCAACGTAGAGCCATCTACAGTGGCCTTCTTGCCGGCTATCAGGTTAGTACAGGCGAGCGACTGTGCGCTCCATCCCATAATCAGTGCCACAGCAGCCATCAGGCCCACGGCACGAGATTTAGAAAATAGATGTTTCATGATTAATATGTGTTTAAATAATTATTTTTTAAGAGAAATAGGAGATATAGGAGACATAGGAGATATAGGAGATGTAGGAATCAAAAACCTATAGCCGCGCAGCGGCTTCACTTAACCCTTAACCCTTATGACTTAACCCTTATGACTTAACCCTTATCATTAATGTGCACTTTCACTTTAGCTATGCGGTATTTTTTCACTTTCAGCACAGTGAAGTCGCAAGGTCCGCAGGTGAGTTTCTCTTTCTCTTGCAGGAAGTCGCCCTTGATGTTGAGCAGCATTCCGGCTATACTCTCGGCCTCATCGGTATATTTCGCAAAATGCCGCTCGTCGAGTTCTGTCACATCGAGGAAGTCGGCAATCGATGTTTTGGCGTCGAAGATGTAGGTGTCGTCATTCTCCTTGGTGTAGAACTTCTCCTCGGTGTCGTACTCGTCATCGATGTCGCCCACAATCTCCTCAAGCACGTCTTCCATTGTGGCGAGACCCTGCGTGCAGCCAAACTCATCGACTACCACCGCTAAGTGAATCTTCTTCTTGCGGAAGTCTTCGAGCAAGTCGTCGATCATGCGTGACTCGGGCACAAAATATACTGGTCGGAGCAGGTTCTGCCACTTGAAGTCGCTGCCCTTATTGTCAATGTAGGGCAGTATGTCCTTGGCATACAGCACTCCGGTGATGTTGTCGGGGTTGTCCTCATAGACTGGCATTCGCGAGTAACCGTTCTCCACGATAATCTTGATGACATCCTCGAAACTGTCCTCGATGTCAAGGTCCACGATGTCGATGCGTGGCGTCATGATCTCGCTCACCGTTTTGTCGCCAAACTTGAGGATACCTTCCAGCCAGTCTTTCTCGTCGGCACTCTTCACATCGCTCATTTGCAGCGCATTGGTCAAGTCCTCGGTAGATATGTCGTCGGCATGTCTGCCCACTGCCTTGCGCACAAATCCCATACTCTTGACCATCAGGCGTGAGATGGGGCTAAATAGCATCGACATCACCTGTAGCGCCGGAGCTACAAGCGTGGCAAATTTCACGTTATTGTTGGTGGCATAGAGCTTGGGTATCACCTCGCCAAAGAGCAAAATCAGGAAGGTCAAGACTACGGTCTCTATCAGGAAGTTGGCTATAGCGCTGTCGATGGTGAACATCTTGTTCATCGCAAAGTTGAGCACTATCACAATCATGATATTCACTAAGTTGTTGCCTATCAAGATGGTGGCAAGCAGCTTCTCGGGTTGTTCCAGCAGGCGTTCCACACGGCTTCGCTTAGTGTCGTCGTCGATACTCTCGATGTCTTTTTTCGAGAGCGAAAAATAGGCAATCTCGGAGCCCGAATTGAACGCCGAGAACACGAGGCCTATTAATGCTGTTAATATTGCGACCCACACATCGAGCGTGGGAGCAGCAAATTGTATTGACGAAGGTATGGATAAGGACTGCAACAATGGTGCAGATAAACTCAATAAACAAGATAAAGGGTCAGGATCCAAAATCAAAAGTTTTAGTTAAACATTCTATCGCAAAGTGGCAATATTCTGAAAATCAGTACTATTACTTGACTCTTCAAGTGGGGATATGCCACTTTGGCGATATTCTATTGCAAAGGTAGTTATATTTTTTTTGAAAGCAAAAAAAATACCCTTAATTCACGTAGAAAAATACCCTCGACCCTATTCTGCCGACATGGCAAGGCGGAGGGTTCGGGAGTTGCCTCTTGCATCAGGGTTATTATAGTAGCGCATGAAGACACGACAAGAAATTGCGGTTGTGCTGTTGAATCTTCCTCCCCGGACCACGCGGTAAGTTCCTGTCTCGGGACCTGTGGGGTTGGTCTGTGGTATTCCGTCCTGGCTGTAGGTTGCGAACCAGTCCATGCACCATTCCTCATCGTTGCCACTCATATCATATATCCCAAGTTCGTTGGGTGCCTTTGTTGCCACGCTCTGGGGACCCCATCCTTCGGTCCAAAGTTCTGTGGATGGAATAGTCTCTTTGCACCAAGCGACATCTGAGAAGTTGTCGCTACCTGCATATTCATATCCATGACTGAGGTTGCCACCACGAGCTGCAAACTCCCATTCTGCCTCAGTGGGAATGCGGAAGGTTTTGCCTGTCAGTTGGCTGAGGGCTGCGCAAAATGCTTGGCAGTCGCTGATGTTGATGTAATCAACCGGTCTCTGGAGATTGATGCCAGCGTCGTAATTTGCATGATTGGAATGAACGTCGGCGTTGCCGTACTCGTTGAAATAGCTGGGATTGGTGCCCATCACTGCTATCCACAGCTCCTGAGTGACCTCTGTTTCGCCAATCCAATAGGTGCTGAGAGTGACCTCGTGTGAGGGATAGGCGTTGCCCACATATTGGTCAATACCCATCATGAAAGTGCCGCCTTCTACTTCTATCATCTTGAAAGTGACACCGTTGACGGTGAATTCTGTCACTGGTGCGGGTGGCTCCTCGGGCGATACAGCGCCCAGAATGATATTGTAGATGATTGTTATGTCGGCAACTGTGATATAGCCGTCGCCATCGATGTCGCTGGTGGCGAGGAAGGTCTCGTCGCTATTGAGAAGATAGTTATAAACTGCGGTCACATCAACGACTGTTACATCGCCGTCACCATTCACGTCGCCATAGACATTGGCATTGGCAGCCACACTGCATGCTGCGATAGCTAAAATTGCGAGTAATGCTTTTTTCATAATGTTATTAATTTTTTGTTCAGTTGGTATAGATGCTGCAAAGGTAGTGAATTTTTGTGATGCGCCAAGAAATCATTGTTTTTTTTTGTGTGTTAGTTTAATAAGTGTGGGGTAAGTGCGGTGTGTGGTGCTGTGGTGAACTTTTTTTGTTTTTCTCAAGATTATTGTGTTACTTTGCACGAAAGCTCATGAGCTTTGTGAGACTGGCGTATGCAATTCCTAACGCTGAGTCAACACTCAATCACAATAATAACGCTTTAATGTTCAATAAATTAAACCTATAATCAACAATGACTAACAAATTCAAACTATTAGCCTTTGCTGCTGTGCTTGCCTGCATGGGCTCTACAACTGATGTAGCAGCGCAAGAGGCTACTGCCATGGGAAACAACGAAATCATCCTGCATGCTTGGTCGTGGTCGTTTAATACAATCAGTGAGCACATGCAAGAGATTAAGGATGCGGGATACACCATAGTACAAACCTCGCCCATCAACGAGTGTTACGTTGGCGATAACGGCGGGCGTCAGCTCTTCGGCAACGGAAAGTGGTACTATCACTATCAGCCCACCGATTGGACCATAGGCAACTACCAGCTGGGCACGCGCGACGAGTTTAAGGCTATGTGTGACAAGGCCAACAGCATGGGGCTGCGGGTGATAGTCGATGTGCTTCCTAATCACACCGTGATCGATCGCACTCACATCAATGCTCGGCTCGACAGCGCCGTGAACGGTCGTCAAAACCTGTTCCATGCCAATGGACTGTGGCCCATCGCCGACTACAGCGACCGCTACCAGTGCACCACCGGCGAGATGGGCAAGTTGCCCGATGTGAACACCGAGAATCCTGATTTCCAGTATTACTATATGCAATATGTGAACGACGTGCTGGCTTGTGGCGCGCGCGGCTTCCGCTACGATACCGCAAAGCACATAGGCTTGCCCAACGAGCCACGTGACCCAAAATCGCCCGAGAACGACTTCTGGGATGTGGCAACAGGACGCAAAGCGGTGAAGGGGCTGTGGCTCTCGATTCCTCGCAACCAGCTATTTATCTATGGTGAGGTGCTGCAAGACCGCAATGTGCCCGAGCAAGGCTATGCCCAGTATATGGACCTCACGGCGAGCAACTATGGCTGGGTGTTGCGCAATGCTCTCAATAAGCACAATGCCAACGAAGGTGACCTGCTGAGCTGGCACCACAGCGTGTCTCCCGCTCACTTGGTTACTTGGGTAGAGTCGCACGACACCTATTGTAACGACCATGCCTCGGCAGGCATGAGCGACGAACTCGTGCGATTGGGATGGGTGTTCCTCACTGCCAGGCAGTATGGCACGCCACTATTCTACTCTCGCCCTCACGGCAGCACCCGTGAGAACTACTGGGGCGATAACGAGATTGGCAAGGTGGGTAACGACGAGTTCAAGCACCCGGTGGTGCGCGCCGTCAACGAGTTCCGTCATGCTAACGCAACTCAGCCCGAGAACATCATCTTCAGCGACAATGGCAAGCAGATTATTGTGGAGCGCGGCAAGAAAGCAGCTGTGGTTATCAACCTCGACGAGCAACCAGCAACAGTGTCAATCCCCGTGACAGTAGAGAACGGCAAGTACCGCGACGCAGTAACCAAACAACAGCTGCAAGTGAAGAAAGGCACCCTCACCGCCACTCTCGCCCCGATGACCGCCTACATTCTGAGCAAGTAGCGATAGAAGCTTCTCTACATTGCCCAAACAAGTAGGCCACCGCTGATGATGACACCAGTGACGAGGAGGTCGATGAGGCAGTAACCCATGATATCCTTCGCATCAAGGCGTGCTATGGCTAAGGCAGGCAGCGCCCAGAATGGTTGTATGAGGTTGCTCCAAGCGTCGCCCCACGAAATGGCCA
>CALAVD010000341.1 GCA_937892085.1 uncultured Prevotellaceae bacterium | reverse complement strand
TTTGTATCACAAAATTTTGTCAAATAGAGAAAAATTCGTAAATTGCACAACTTTTTCAAAAAACACCAACTTCCAAGACATTATTAACAAAAACTTTATAACTATGGTAAAACGAATCTATCTTTTTTCAATGTTAGCTTGCCTTGCTCTTGGCGCTATGGCAGCGACCGAGACCAAGACGGCAGTCTTCGACTTCAGTTCGCCCGAGGCACTGGCACAACTGGGTCTGCCCACCCCTACAGGAAGCACTCCCACCTATCTGCAAAACAATATCACAGTGGGCGACATTACACTGGTTCCTGGCAGTAGTTCACCACGCTCTACGTTCTATCAGAACCAATACACCTTTTACACTACTAATGGCAACTCCTTCTCATTCCAAGCCGCCAGTGGGGCAACAATTAAGCGTGTAGATTTCAATGGGCTCTATGCACAGCAGCGCTTCACTGCTTCGCCTGCCGGTTTCGACTCGGGCAACACCTATTGGAGCGGCTCAACCCAGAAAGTGACGTTCACCTGCACCGGAGGAAATACCTTGTACTCGATGACGGTGACCTATGAGATTGAGACGTCCAGTAGCAACCCTCTCGACGTGAACTGCGACGGCTCGGTGACGGCTTCTGACATCACCGCTCTGTATAACTATCTGCTCAATGGCGATGAGACTTTTTTAGCTACCAGCGACTTGGACGGCGATGGCTATGTCACCAGTGCCGACATCACCATGATTTACAACTATCTGCTTAACGGTGAGCAACAGAGCAGCGTGCCGATGCCCACCTTCAGCCACCCTTCGGGAACGGTATTCAACACTCCCACCGTTGTCACCGTTACCGGTCCTGCCAATAGCCGCATCTATATCACCACCGACGGCTCCACTCCCAGCACCACTAACTATCACAACAACGCCTACGGCTCAATAGAGGTTACTGTGGGCTTCGACATGACACTCAAGGCTATCGCAGTTGTCAATGGAGAGTCGAGCGACGTGGCAACTGCCATCTACACCCTCCAGGTAGTGGTTGACAACAATGCCAATGCCAACTGGAAAGAGACCGCCTACAACATCCCCGAGTCGGGAGCTAAACCCACCTCATCAAGCGCCACCTACAGCCAGGCTTGGCGCCTTGAGTACCCGCACATCAACACCAGCAGCAACTATATGGTTGTAGTACATGCTACTAACAACCTGGGCATCTCACTCTCGCTGGAGCTTGACAAGAGCCAGCGCGCTAACCACTGGACATGCTTCACCATGCATGCCGGCGTGCCCGACAACAATGTGGGACGTGTGACCAGCACCTTCAGCCCCGATGAGAACGTGCCCGCGGCCTACCAAGTAGCTCACAACGAGTACACAACTGGCAAGTACACCACAAGCTGCACCAACCTTGACGGCAGTAACATGACACTCTTTGCACGAGGACACATCTGTGCCAGCGAAGACCGTCAAACCACCGAAGACCAGAATTACGACACCTTTATTACAAGCAACATCCATCCACAGTATCAGGCCCACAACGCCGGCCTGTGGCAACGCATGGAGGCGAAGGTGCAGAGCTGGGGCTACAGCAACAGCTTCCGCGACACCCTCTATGTGTGCAAGGGCGCCACTATCGGCGACGTCACCCTCAACGGCGCAACCTCGTCTGGAACAATCCCCAAGTCGGAGGTTTTGAGCAAGTTTGGTGTGAACATCACTGGCACACTCACCATTCCACGCTACTGGTACATGGCAGTGCTCTGCCTCAAGAACGGCACCTACCACGCTATGGCCTACTGGACCGAGCAAATCAACAGCTCGTGCAGCTCCACCACCTTGCAAAGCTGCATGATTTCGATCGACGAACTTGAGCAGAGGACGGGCATCGATTTCTTCTGCAACCTGCCCGACGACATAGAAGATGAGGTGGAGGCTACCATCGAAACCAACTTCTGGCAATAGCGCCTGAGGCATAACTCAAAACATCAACAGCAAAGCCTGGCGGCACCTTTTTGGGTCGCCAGGCTTTTTATGCGGCCATAATCATAAAAATTATTTTTTAAAAACTAATCAGCACCAAAGTTTTCCAAAAAAATTTTTATCTTGCTGATTTTCAACAATTTCATTTTTAAAGCAGCTCAAAAAGTTTTCCAAAATGAAAATTGTTGATATTTTTTTGATAAAAAATTTTGCCGTTTCTATAACCTTTTGTAGTTTTGCATCGCAAATAAAAAGAGACTCCTTTAGCCCAAGAAAAATGCTATTGAGCGAGAGTTGCCGCAAGTTTACTTTACGATAACCGAGCATG
The DNA here is from genome assembly GCA_937892085.1 of uncultured Prevotellaceae bacterium. Classification (GTDB taxonomy): domain Bacteria; phylum Bacteroidota; class Bacteroidia; order Bacteroidales; family Muribaculaceae; genus Sodaliphilus. The sequence goes on along the minus strand of CALAVD010000341.1, from coordinate 2,215 downwards.
AGCATTTTATCTAAATTGGGCTTTTTATGCGCCTTCTATTGCAATTATTTCACACCTATTTATATATAACATTATTAACAAACAATGATACAGACAGTAGTAAAACGTGACGGACGAGTTGTTGGATACAACGAGGAGAAAATCAAAGCGGCAATACGCAAAGCGATGCTCGCTACCGAGGCAGGCGACGACGAGGCACTGATACAGCGCATCGCCGACCACATAGGCGCTCGTGGCAAGGAGCAGATGAGCGTGGAGGGCATCCAGGACATGGTGGAGCTCGAGCTCATGAAGAGCCCACGCAAGGAAGTGGCAAAATGCTACATCAACTATCGCCACAAACGCAGCGTGGCACGCAAAGCCAAGACCCGCGACATGTTTCTCGAAATCATTAACGCTAAGCACAACGACATCACTCGCGAGAACGCCAACATGAACGCCGAGTCGCCAGCTGGCATGATGATGAAGTTTGCCAGCGAGACAACAAAGCCCTTCGTTGACGACTACCTGCTCAGCGACGAGGCGCGTGAAGCGGTGCGCAACAACTATCTGCACATTCACGACAAAGACTACTACCCCACCAAGAGCCTCACCTGCGTTCAGCACCCGCTCGACAAGATTTTGAACAACGGCTTCTGGGCAGGACACGGCGAGTCACGTCCCGCCAAGCGCATCGAGACCGCCAGCGTCATCGCCTGCATCTCGATGGAGACAGCGCAGAACGAGATGCACGGCGGTCAGGCAATACCGGCATTCGACTTCTACTTGGCACCCTTCGTGCGCCGCTCTTTTATCGAGGAAGTGAAAATACTTGAGGACATCAATGGCGAGGACTACAGCGACATGTACGACCAGCAGGTTGACGACTTCATCATCCGTCCGCTCGACGGGCTGAAAGGGCGTGAGCGTGTGCTCCAGCATGCCATCAACCGCACCGCAGGCCGCGTGCACCAGTCGATGGAGGCGTTCATCCACAACATGAACACCATCCACAGCCGTGGCGGCAACCAAGTGGTGTTCAGCTCCATCAACTATGGCACCGACACCAGTGCCGAGGGGCGCTGCATCATCCGCGAGCTGCTGCACTCCACATGGGAAGGCGTGGGCAACGGCTCCACAGCAATCTTCCCCATCCAAATCTGGAAGAAGAAAAAAGGCGTGAGCTACCTGCCCGACGACCCAAACTACGACCTCTACCGCCTCGCTTGCAAGGTGACAGCACGGCGATTCTTCCCCAACTTCGTGAACCTCGACGCCACCTACAACCAGCACGAGCAGTGGAACATCAACGACCCCAAGCGCTACCTCTATGAGGTGGCAACAATGGGATGCCGCACCCGCGTGTTTGAGAACCGCTTTGGCCCTAAAACGAGTATTGGCCGCGGCAACATCTCTTTCTCAACTATCAACATCGTGCGCCTTGCCATTGAGTGCATGAATATTGAAGACCAGGAGGCACGCATCAAGGCGTTCTTCCACAAGCTCGACAACGTGCTTGACGTCACCGCACGCCAGCTCGACGACCGCTACAACTTCCAGAAGACGGCGATGGCTAAGCAGTTCCCGCTGCTGATGACACAACTGTGGAACGGCAGCGAGAACCTCAAGCCTAACGAGACCATCGAGAGCGTCATCAATCAGGGTACACTGGGCATTGGCTTCATAGGTCTTGCCGAGTGCCTCATTGCCCTAACCGGCAAGCATCACGGCGAGAGCAACGAGAGCCAAGAACTGGGCTTGAAGATAATTGGCCACATGCGTGAGCGCGTCAACGAGTTCTGCGAGCAGTACAAGCACAACTACAGCGTGCTGGCAACTCCCGCCGAGGGACTCAGCGGCAAGTTCACACGCCGCGACCGCAAGGACTTCGGCGAGATTCCAGGTGTCACCGACAAAATCTACTACACCAACAGCAACCACGTGCCTGTCTATTACAAGTGCAGCCCCAAGCATAAAGCCGAGGTGGAGGCTCCCTACCACGAGATTACTCGTGGCGGACACATCTTCTACGTGGAGATTGACGGCGATGCCACCCACAATCCACAGGCTATCATGGACATCGTGGACCTGATGGACAAGTACAACATTGGCTACGGCTCGGTAAATCACAACCGCAACCGCTGCATGGACTGCGGATATGAAGACGCCACCGAAGACCTGCACGAGTGCCCAGAGTGCCATGGCCACAACATCGACAAGCTGCAACGCATCACGG
>CALAVD010000340.1 GCA_937892085.1 uncultured Prevotellaceae bacterium | reverse complement strand
CTGCTCGAAAATAAATCAAAAACATCTCAAGTTAATTTATAGAACCCACCTTAATATCTATAGTTTTATATCTGATATGTGACGCAAAGGTAATCCATTATTGTAAAATTTACACAAAATACTTTATTAATAAATTCAAATTCCCACCAAATTCCCACCGACTCGTTGCCGGCCTTGGCGTAGTATCTATTTTTTATGTTTGATGATAAAGCGGATAAGTAACAAGAGCGGCGAGCCGTTACTTGGTGCTTTGTTTTAGTTAAAAAGGGTAATATTGTTGCATTGGGGGTTAAAAAAGGCGCTTTTCTTAGGCTTTGGTGCTGGTGCATGGTTTTTATTGCCTACTTTTGCAAAGATTTCAAAAAATAGGTAACAAAACACAAAAATGGGTAATATGAAGAAAATGTTTTTTGCGCTGTCGTTAATGGCAGTGGCAGTGAGCGCTCAAGCTGGTGGTTTGCTGCATAATACCAACCAGCACATCGCTTTCCAGCGCATGATGGCTCGTGGAGCAAGTCACGAGATTGATGCCGTTTATACCAATCCCGCCGGTATCGCATTTATGGACCACAACGGGTGGGCGCTGTCGCTCAACATCCAGAGCGCTTTCCAGACCCGCAACATCGATGCTACCGTGATGACACCTGCGGGCATGGGACTCTTCCCGAATGACACCTATAATAAATATTATGAGGGCAGCGCAGCCGCTCCTGTCCTTCCCTCGGTTTATGCCGTGTATAAGACTCCTAAGTGGGCGGTCTCGGGATTTGTTGGCGTAGTGGGTGGCGGTGGCAAGTGCACCTTTGACAACGGTTTACCTCTCTTCGACGTGGCAGTGATGGCAGGATTGTATCAAGGCACTGCTGCGCTGGCGCCCCTCTTGGGTGGTTCCATCACTCCTGACCAGTATCACCTCGACAGCTATATGCGTGGCAAGCAGTATATCTTTGGTGGACAATTAGGTTTCTCCTATAAGTTCAACGAGCATTTCTCGGGTTTTGCCGGATTCCGTACCAACTATTTTAACGGGAACTACACAGGTCATGTTAATGCCACCGCAGGCGCAGCTCTTGTAACAAAGATGGAGCAGATTTCAATGCTTGCGCCGCAATATGCCAGCGTTTTGACTCCAATGATGGCAGAGAATGGACTGGCTCACGTGGCCATCGACTGCACCCAGACGGGCTGGGGCATCACTCCAATCCTGGGTATTAACTACAAGTGGCGTGGCTTGACGCTGGCGGCGAAATATGAGTTCAAGACCAACCTCAACATTGAGAACGACACCAAGGTGCTGGATGCGCCTTCGGGCTTTGAGGAGAAAATGGAGCCCTACGCTCACGGCGTGAACACCCCGAGCGACATGCCGAGCGTGCTCTATGCCGCTGTGGGCTATGAGTTTATCCCTGACAAGTTGCGTGGCACAGTGGAATATCACTATTACGATGATAAACATGCCGACATGGCGGGCGGCAAGAACAAGGAACTCACTCACGGCACCCACGAGATTCTCGCTGGCGTGGAGTGGGACATCAACAAGACCTTCACCGTGAGCGCCGGTTTCCAGCGCACCGACTACGGCCTGAGCGACAAGTATCAGAGCAACACCTCGTTCTCTTGCGACAGCTACTCCATTGGCTTAGGTGGAGCTATCAACGTGAGCCCCAAGGTGAAAATCAACGTGGGCTACTTCTGGACCACCTACAGCGACTACAAGAAGGAGATGTCCGCTGCCGACGGTGGCTACAACGGCATCTCGACAGCCCTCCCGGGCACCGACGTGTATAGCCGCACCAACAAAGTCTTTGGCGCAGGAGTAGATTTCAAGTTCTAAAACTCAAAATAGAGTAGAAAAATTGAGGGTGTGTCAAAATCGAAAAATTTTGGCACACTTTTTTAGGATGATGGTTCTAATGGTCGCTGATCTCTGTGTCGGCGAATTTTGCGAATTAATCAAAGTTTTGTGTTACATCATTTCTCGGCTGAACCATAGTTTGAATAGTGGGTCGGCGATGTAGATGCCTTTTTCGGAGGTTTCAATCATCTCTTTATCAACAAGGGCTTTTTTGATCTTGGGAAGGTTTGACCTGCTACCCAAGTCATAAAGACTTGTGATCTCTTTTCTCCCGAAATCGGTATTGTATCCGCTGCACAAAGCTCTCAAGAAGTTAAGCTGATAAGTGGTCAGGTTTGCTGTTTGCTCGATGAATAGTGGAATCACTTGCGCTAAAGTTGCCTCTACACCTTCGTGGAAACTGTCATCGGTAACTTTTTCATCACTTAAAGCCATCACGTTCCACGCCAGTTGTTGCACATAGGCCGAATAGTTGTCAACGGTGGTGCAAATGGCGGTGGCAATCTCACTGCTGATTTCTTTGCCGGAAAGCTCAAAACGCTTGATGATGAATGGCACCCATTTCTCGGTTGGGATGCGCTTGAGGAAAAACATGTCTCCAAACTGGTAGAAAGGCATTTTGCGGCTGTAAAATAGATTGGCCATCAAGTGTTGCTTGCTGCCAAGCAGACAATAACTAACGTGCTGGTGATGCTGCCATGCACTCCTGATGGTGCGCTGCACGGTTAATGAATCAGGCATCTCTCCAATCTGTTGGAACTCATCAATGCACACGACAATACTGATGCCCCGCTTAATGGCAATTTTCTCGGGCAAGTCAAGAATATCTTCGGCGGTGTTGTTTTGTTTGTTTATGCCCAGCGATATAGAGAAATCAGTGTTGGGCTCTGGCGAGTAGGTTATTTTAGGTGCGATGTTTGTAATAAATTCTTTGGCATCTTCTATCATCCTGTCAATCTTTGTTGCGGTTTGTTTCAGGATAGAAGAAGCAAACTTCTCGTAGAAGTCAAACTCGGTGCGGCACTTGTAAATATCGATATAAACGACCTTTATTTTGGGGTCATCTATCAAGTTTTTTACTTTTTTCACTAACGAGGTCTTGCCCATTCGACGTGGTGAAATGAGAATGGAGTTGATGCCATTCTCAAAGTTAAGCTTCAGGCGCTTGGTCTCAAATTCGCGGTCGGTGAAATTGTCGCCTTCAACCGACATTCCGTAAATGAATGGTTTGGTATTCATATCTTTTATGCTTTTGCCGCAAAATTAGAAAAAAAATAGTGTACACCAATTAGTGTGTACACCATGTGGTGAACATTATATATTTTTAACTATAATGCTGATAAAAAGCAAAATAAAAGCAGGGTAATAATGTACACCAATTAGTGCGTACACCACATGGTGTACATGCGTTGGTGAATGCTTTGCGATTTACTTTGAGTTTTAGAATGGAGTGCCTTACTTGAATATCTGTGTAATGAGATAAATTACAAAGGCAATGATGATGGTGTAGATCAGGCATCCCGGCAGGGAGAGGGTGCAGGAGCGGGTCTTGAATGGCAGTTGCGGGGTAGGGGTGCCGTTTTCGTCGAATGCCGCTTCTTTTTGGTCATATCTCTCTGTGCTGGGCACCCTGTTAGGCAGTCCTGTGTGGTGGTCGATGAGAATTTTGCGTGGGTGTAGCCCGTCGAAGGGAGCTACCACGCCATTGTTCTCGAGTTGCTGCATGAGTTGCTCGGCACGTTCGGGTGTGATGTTGAAGTAGCGTTGCAGCATGGGCAGCGAGATGGCGTTGCAAGTGCGCAGGTAGGCTACCGCAGCGTTATAAAGCGGGTCGAGCCCTTCGGTCTGATGGCCGTGCGTTTCATAGTAGAGGTCGCCTTTGAATTGTGGAGGCTCCGGGTCGGGATGCTTAAGTTCATCGGCGGTGGCCTTTTCGTTAGGGATATAGGCAATGCCATCCACGATTTTCAGCATCGACATGCATTGCGGGCAGGTGATGATGTTGTTGAGCTTAGCGAGTTCCTCTTCGCTCTGAGTAGTGATGTGGCCGCACTTGGGGCATTCTATTTTCATAGTTAAGAGTTCACAGTTTTTAGTTCATAGTTCACAGTTAAGAGTTCACAGTTCATAGTTTTCTTCTTCTTAAGCTATATGAAGGGGGTGTCGTCATTCGAAGTTCACACCTATTATAATATATATAATGAAGAAGAGAGCCACTGCTATGATGGTGACTGTGAGGCATCCGCCGAGGCTCATGATGCTGAACTGCGATGGCTTGGAGCCGTTGCGGCTATTTCTTGCAGAGTTGCTTTTGCGTTGTTGTTTCACTGGTGTGGACTGATAAGTGGGTTGTCGGTAGGTGGATTGCCTGTTTTGTGGGGCATGATGTTCTGGGGGCGTGCCTGCTTTTAATCTCGCTGCCTGCTGTGCCTGGGTGGGCGATGGGGTGCTTGCGGGAGGCGCCGACACTCTCACATATTTTCCGCACTTGGGGCAGAAGTTCACGCCTTCTCGGAGGAATGCTCCGCAGTGCTTGCAGTAGCGCAGCACGTCGTCGATGTGTTGCGTTGTGTTAGCTGAGGTTGGCGTTGCCTGCTGCTTCGCGATGGGTGGTGGTGTGGCAGGCATCGCAGGTGGCGTGGAGATGCTTGGTGGCGCTTGCTGTGGTGCCGGCGTGAGCTTTTGTTGCTGCTCTCCGCCCGTGGGCACCTGTGTAGCGTTGGCGCCGAACTGTTCCACGTCCACGTCAATCTCGGCGAGGCACTGCGGGCACACGAGATGCCCCTGTTGGTTCTCAAGTTCCTCGAGCGAGACGTCGATATGTTTACCACATTCGGTACAGAAAATATGCACTATTGTATAAGTGTTAAGTGTTAAGTGTTAAGTGTAGAGTGTGAAGTGTGAAGTGTGAAGTGTAAAGCAGTGGAGTAGTAGTTGTGGCGTGATGATCTCAAATCTCAAATCTCAAATCTCAAATCTCAAAATCTCTAATCTACTACTCCACTACTCTACTATTCTACTATTCTACTATTCTACTATTCTACTATTCTACTGAGAAACTACACGTAGTGAACGATGGCTTTAACCACGATATGCCACTTGCCGTTCTCGAGTTGTGCGCGTCCGGCACGGTCGGTGACGATGCGGGTTTTGCCAGCAGTAGATTGGATGTTGTTGCCAGAGCATGCTCTTGCGAGGGTGTCGCCAGGCATGAGCAATGCCAACTTCTGTGCGTCGCTCTTTCCGATAACGGTGAACGAGCCGCTCTTGCCGTCCATAGTGGTGAGCTCGAAGATGGAGTTGCCGGGCTCGTAGGCCGACGACGAGCGTGAGAAGTTGTCGTTCTCATCGGGCTTTGCCATAAAGAGGATGCGAGGCTCTCCAAACGCGGGAGCTGGCGCAGGTTTAGGCTCTTCTCTCTTCACTTCTTGAGGTTTAGGCTCTTCCTTCTTCACCTCTTCTTTCTTAGGCTCTACCTTGTTCTCGGCGGGCTTGGGGTTGCTTGCCGGGCGGTTGAAGTCAATCTTCTGAGCTTGAGCGAGGTGGTCGTTGTTAGCTTTAACCTCGGGCTTGTTCTCGCGTTTTGCAGGAGCCTTGTTGTCGTCATGGCCTCCTTTGAGGTTGGCGCGCATCTTGTCGATTTGCTTCTGCAGGTTCTTGATGTCGTCGTTGGCATCGCGCATGATGATTTGGTTCTCTTTGCGAGCTTGCCAAGCGAGGAAGGTGCCAAGGGCGCCTAATGCGAGGCCAAGTAGTGAGAGGAAATAGAGAAATCCATGACCGCCATGGCTCTGAGTCTCGCCGTTGTCTTTCTTCTCGGCAGCCTTAGTGGTGTCGGTAGCGGCAACCACATTGGCGCCCTCGCCAGCGGTGGTCGCAGCAGCGGTGGTGGCGGCTGGAGCGTCGGCAGCGTTGCTTTGCACTGCGTTGCCGTCGTGAGTGGCGTTATACTTCTCGATGTCTTTCTTCACCTGGTTCTTGATGTGACCAGGGTCCTTGTACTCCGAGGTGATTGTTGATACCAGCTTGTCAACATCGCCGGACTCAGCTTCGTGGGCTTTGAGTTTGTCGTAATACTCCACCCATTTCGACTTGCTGCCATAGGCAACGCGCAGGTCGTCGAGCGAGTAGTTCTCACTGGTCTTGCTGATGATTTCGCTCTCGGCTTTACCAAACCCTAAATCGGTGGCAATCCACTGTGCTCCCACAGCGAGTCCATGTTTCCACTGTCCTTCGGTGAGGTTGCCGTTTTGAGCTTTCAGGCTCATTGTGCTCATGGTTGCCATGAAGCACACTAAAATTACTAAAATTTTCTTCATTTCATTAAATGATTTTGATGGTTATTATTATGTTGTTTTTTATGTTGTCATTGAGATGACCTCGTTGCAGAGGTTCTTGAGGAGGTTGTGGCGGATGATGCCTATCACGGGGTAGAAGAAGGGCACGTCCTCGATGTTCTCGTCGCCCTGATATCGTCCCTTGAGGTAGCTGTTGATGCCGGCGGCGAGGTAGTTGTCGATGTCGTCGCCGACCACGTTGCAGAATATCTTGAACACCTTGTTGTCAATGCCAAACTCGTCTTTTGTGACATTGTCGCACAGGTCAATGAAGAACTGGTTGTAGCGCTTCACCTGGTCGATGAGCCTGCTGCGAGTGTCGATGTCATAGACCGACTTGATGGTGAGCGGTTTCTCGTCGAGCATCGAGTAGCAGTACTTCATGGCGTTGACGTTGCGTGGCGTGAGTTGTTGCACGTCAACGTTGTCGTCCATGCGCAGTGTCTCGAGTTTGATGCCGCCACGGCAGGTAATCTGCTTGGGGCTCTTCTGCTCAATCTTGATGAGGAAACGCTCGGTGTATTTTTTCTCGAACACCCGCTCGAGGATGAGCTGCGTGAACTCTATGACCTGGTCTTTGCTTCCAAGGATGTTGAGAATCTTGGAGCCTGTGCCGCTGAAGTAGATTTGCTTGGGCATCTCGTAGTTGCGCGCTTTCATCGACATGGCAATGTAGTAGATGATAGCGGCATAGAAGTACATGAATATGAGCTTGCGCTGCTGGTCGTTGCGCAGCAAGATGTTGTAGCTGTAGATGTTGCGGTCCACCTCGCGCAGGGTGCGCAGTTGCTCCACGTTCTCTATCGAGAAGAGGAAGGCGTTGACATCTTGCGAGCGCTTGCGCTTGAGCACGTCTTGCAGGATGCTGTTGAGGTAGCCTATGTCGCTGTTCTTGGAGATGAGTCGCTTGAAGTACTCGCCATAGTGACGGATGAGCGGATTGTTGTCGGCATCGCGCTCGGTGAAGGCGTCGCCAAAGATGGCATCGCCGGCAAAGCGGAACGACGAGATGGCAACCGGAATGGTGTCGAGGCGGTCGGGGGTGGGCTGGTAAATCACGGTGTCGGTAGTGCCGCCGCCAATGTCGATAGAGACGAAGCTGCCGCCGCTCACGTCATCGCCCTTGTAGAAATAGGCCGGTGCGATGCTCTCGGGATAGGCGTGCAGGTTGCTGGTGTCGTCGCCAAAGTAGGTTCGGTAAAGCTCGTTCCACGTGTCGTCGAGCTTGCGGCGGTCGCTGCCTCCCATGCTCACGGGGAAGAAATAGACGATGCTGGTGCGGTTAAGGTCGCCGTTCTCGAGCAGCACTTTAGCCTTGATGAGCAGCACTAACTCGCGCAGAAATTCGCGCGAGAGTGTGATGTCACCCATCCACTTGAGGTTGGTGGTTATGTCATATCCGTCGAAGTACTGGCGCTCATAAAGGAAAGGGATGTTGATGTCGGCAAAAAGTTTGTGACCGCCAGTGCTGATGGCGTTGCGTGCCAGCGCGCTTCGCAAAGGGAAACCATACACGTTGTCGATGTCGCTGGGCAGGAATTCCACGCGCTGCAGCTGGTCGGCAAAGAGCAGTGCGCCGCGCTTGAGCAGCGAAGCGATGAGCACTTGGTTTTCGCCGTGTGCAAACTCCAGAGCCTTGGCGTCCTCGCCGCGCACCGACCATTCCACATGGCTGTTGGTGGTGCCGAAATCTACCGCAAAAATCAGCTCCTTGCTGCTTGCCATGTAGGGCTTCCACAGCGGCACGATATATCCAGTGAATTGCCCCGAGGGGTTGCTGATGCTGGCTTTCACTATGTCGAAGGCACCCTCCAGGTCGTAGTAGGCAGTGGTAAAGGTGTTTTGCGAGCGCACCTTGCTGCTGCACTTGAGATTGTCGGTGCTCATGCCGTTGTTGAAGAACGCGAGCTGCACGTCACCGCCATCAATCATTGAAAAGAGCTGCACGGTGTAGTCGTCTTTATAGCCAGTGCGCACAAATGGGAAGATGGCTGTTGACATCACCACGTTGGTGATGATGCGCCCGGTGCCACGCTTCTCGTCGAAGTGCCACGAAGGGTCGTCGATGGGGTAGTAGTTGCGAGTTAGCTCGATAAACCGCTTCTTGAGCGGCACTCTAAGGGTGACGTTCACCGAGCCGTCGCTCAGCTCTTCCATCTCGAGCATGTTGCGGCCGTGCACCTGCTTTGTCACGTCGCTGGCGTTGAAGTATTTGAAAAACTCCTCGGTCAGCGGCAGCAGGTAGCCATTGTTGCTGTTCATCATCTTGTTGATGACGTTGCCGTCGAAGTAGTGGCTGCTGTCGATGGGACCGCTGAGGCGGATGAGGGTGTCTTGCAGGAAATCGCCAGTGGTGACAAACGGATACTCGATGCTGGTGTCGGGGAGCTTGCGCTTCGCCACTGGGATGCCCATGGTGAACACCTGTGTGGAGCTGTCCCACTCCTTGTCGATATAGATGTAGTGGTCAACACTGCCGTTAAAGTTGTTGCGCAGCACCAGTGGCAGGGTGCCGCCCACCTCACGGGTGGGAGCAATGACGAAGTCGCTGCTGGCGGCGGCGGAGCGTATGTCGCGGGCGCGCTTGTGATAAAGCCTTGCGCCAAGCACCGTCACCTCGTTGTCGCCCACAAATGGGTCGAACTCCAAGTCGAGCCTCTCCACCAGTCGTGGCGCCAGCTCATAGCTTAGTGCCTCGAGGTTGGGAATCACTTGCGTGAGGCGGTTGTAGAGCAATGGTTTCTGCTCCATGATGATGTTCTTGTTCTTGAGCATGTAGTCATACACTCCCTTCACTGCGGTGCGCAGCGTGGGAAATGCGTTGAAGAGCATGAACATGAAGTAGATGAAGTCGTCGTCGCGTTGCCACAGGTCGCGTGTGTCGCTGTCGAAGAGCGAGATGCCTTGTTCCACTTTTATGGCATCGATGGGGCGCTCGCTCTCGCGAGGCACGGCTATGGTCATCGACGATGGCGAGGTGGCACCTATCACCTGGCTGTTCCACAGCATGATGTACCAATCGGTGAGCAGGTTGAAGTTATATTTTGTGTCGCTGTTGAGGAAGAGCTCGAGGGTCTCGCCGTAGAGACGGTGCTCGGGTTCGCTCTTGAGGCGCTCAATCTGTTCGTCGCGGTTCCAGCGCACGATGTGGAGGTAGTCCTTATGGTTCTCGAAGTCGAAGAACAGCTGCGCCACGTCGAGGGCGTTCGACACCAATCGCTTGTCCATCATCGACCCACTCAGCCTCGCGTTGCCTGCAAGGTGCTCAAAGGCGTTCTTCACCAGGTCGAGCTGCGCAAAGGGGCTGGGGATGGCAGTGCGCGGGTTCTCGCTCATGCCACCATTAGGGTCCTTGATTTGCTTGATGTCGTCGTCAACGTAGGGCGTGACAGGAATCCAGTCCTGCGCGCTCGTCTTCGTCGTCTTTTTGTTATATGATAGTACTTGACTCATGCTAGAGTAATATATTAGTTAGTTTCATCGATATTGAATAAGTGCTGAGTAAATAAAATGGGAGGATTTCCAATCAACTGAATATCAAATTTTAAGCTATTAGTGAGCTTCCCATCAGCACTATGAATTCTAAATGATATTTGCCAACCTTCATCTAAAATCATTAAAAGGGTGGTTTCGGAGTTGTGTTTAAAGTCAAACTCAATTATTCGAGATGGTAGCTTGATTTTTTCAGCTTTTACTTTTGGTTTAACC
>CALAVD010000339.1 GCA_937892085.1 uncultured Prevotellaceae bacterium | reverse complement strand
AATTAAATAATGTTTGATTTGTGATGATTTGTTAGATTTCTGCGCGAAGCGCACTAAATAAGAATTATGACACACCCTCTTTGCTGTAATATTTATGCCTTTCGTAATAAACTTCCCAAAAAAAGCAAATACAATTATGATATTTTTATAAAAGTCTTGATAAAAAATAAAAAAATCACTACCTTTGCGCCAACTTTTTCAAAAAAGCTCCCCCTATGAAAGACATCACTATTAAAGGTCTCACTTTTGTGCCTTATTTATCCCGAGAGGATATTGCCAAGCAAGTTGAGCGCGTGGCTGCCGAAGTGAAGCGCGACTGTGTGACCGATTCCCCAATCTTTGTGTGCGTCTTAAAAGGCGCATTTATGTTTGCTGCCGACCTTTATCGCGCCATCGATATGCCAAAGAGCGAAATCGCGTTCATCCGCTACAAGTCCTATTCTGGCACCGAATCCACTGGCGAGATGAACAAAATCTTAGGGCTGAACGATGATGTCACCGGCCGTGAAGTGATTATTATTGAAGACATTGTTGACACAGGCCTCACAGCGCACACCTTGCGGAGCGACATCGAGGCAATGCACCCCATGAGTGTGAAAATGGCGACTTTGCTCTACAAGCCAGAATCATTAAAGCACGGCAAAGCTCCAGAATATGTGGGCATTGAAATTCCACCAAAGTTCATCGTGGGCTATGGGCTTGACTTTGATGAGAGGGCGAGAGGACTAAAAGAAATCTATGTCCTTAAGAAAGAAGACTAAAAGTTTAACTTATTAAATACCACAAAATTATGCTGAATATCGTAATATTCGGAGCACCTGGCTCGGGCAAAGGTACTCAAAGCGAAAACTTGATTGAAAACTATAAATTGTTTCACATCTCTACTGGCGACGTGCTACGCGATCACATTCGCCGTGGCACCGAACTCGGTAAGACTGCTAAGGAGTTCATTGATCAAGGGCAACTAATCCCCGATGAGCTGATGATTGGCATCCTGGCACAAGTGATTGACGACAACAAGGAACTCGCACAAAATGGCGTCATCTTCGACGGTTTCCCACGCACTATTCCACAGGCCGAAGCTCTCGAGACTCTGCTCAACGAGCGTGGCACAAGCGTGAGCGCTGTAGTGGGACTCGAGGTGCCTGAGCAAGAACTCATCGACCGCCTCGTGAAACGTGGACAAATGAGCGGACGCAGCGACGACAACGAAGAAACCATCAAAAAGCGTCTCAACGTTTATCACAACCAAACCTCCCCACTCCAAGAGTTCTACAAGGAGAAAGGTTTGTACCATGCCATCAAGGGCATAGGCACCATCAACGGCATCTTCGAGGACATCAAAGCCGCCATCGATTCCATCAATGCATTTTAGCTGACGAGTTAACAAGCAGACGAGTTAACAAGCCAATAGTAATTGTGCTTTATGTATTGAGCATTATGCATTATGCATTGTGCATTAATCTTAACTCTTAACCGTGGCAGGCATCTACATCCACATCCCATATTGCCACAGCAAGTGCATATATTGCGACTTCTACTCCACTCCTCAAGTGGCGACGATGGAGCAATATATGCACTCTATGCTTGCCGAGGCTCAGCTTAGGAGAGAAGAAATCTCTGGCGAGTACATCACCACCCTCTATATGGGCGGTGGCACACCATCGGTATTACCCATAAATCTCTTGACCACACTAATCTCAGGCCTCAGCGACGTCTTCGACCTAAGCGACCTGCAAGAATTCACCATCGAGGTCAACCCCGATGATGTGAGCGTCGATTATGTTGAGCAGCTGCGACGGCTTGGCGTGAACCGCGTGAGCATGGGGGTACAGAGCTTCAACGACAGCGAGTTGCGAGCCATCAACCGCCGTCACTCGGCACTGCAAGCCATCAATGCCGTGCAAGCCATCAAAGACGCCGGAATCACCAATGTGAGCATCGACCTCATCTACGGCCTGCCTGGGCAGACTCTCGACTCATGGCAAAGCAGCGTGGAGCAGGCCATTACTCTCAACGTGCAGCACCTCTCGGCCTACTGCCTCAGCTACGAGAGGGGCACACGACTATGGGTGATGCGCGAGCAAGGCAAGGTGCAGGAAGTGAGCGACGAGGACTGCATAGCAATGCATGACTTGCTTGTGGATATGCTCAAAAATGCTGATTTTGAGCACTACGAAATCTCAAACTTTGCCCGCCCTGGTTACCGCTCTCGCCACAACTCAAGTTACTGGAACTTCTCTCCCTATCTTGGTCTCGGAGCAGCAGCTCACAGCTTTGACGGCGCCACTCGTCGCTACAACCCATCAAGCATAAAGGAATATATTAACAAACTAAGCATCAACACGCCGGCATTCATCGAGGAACACCTCGAGTGGTGGGAGCGCTACGACGAAGAAGTGATGGTGAGGCTACGCACCTGCGATGGCCTCGACACCAGCCTCATTGCCAAGCGCTATGGCAACACTCCCTATAATCACCTGCTCAACCAAGCTCAGCGATTCATTGACAAGGGCCTATTGCGTCTCAACGGCGACACTCTCATCCTAACGCATAGCGGAGTAATGGTTAGCGATAACATTATTCGCAATCTCATGTGGGATTGAGGTCTTTACCTATTTGCATAATGAAAAATAATGTTTACCTTTGTGACCTCATTAACACTCAATCACCTATAATTAAGCATTAAAATGAATCATTCAATTCTACATAAACTCATAGTAGTCATCTCTCTCTTTGCGTCAAGTAATATTGCAGCGCAAGTCGGTGAACCTAATCTCAAATGGGGGCATCCCACTCAGCAGGAGTTGCAGATGACCAACTACAGTCCTGATCCAAATGCCGATGCCGTGGTACTTTGTAAAACAACCGATGTGCAATATGTCATCACCAAAGATGTGCTGCAGGTGAGATATGACGTGAAGGGGAGAATCAAAATCCTTAAGCCCGAAGGCTCTCAACACGCTAACGTCGATATCTATTACACAGTAAACGATGGCGTGGAGGGCAACAGAGAGGAAGTAACCTGCGCTAAAGGAGCCACCTACAACCTTGTGAATGGCACACTCGAAAAGAGTGAGGTGACAAGCAACATGATTAGCACCCACAAGGCCCTTGACCCAAAACAAAAAGTGATGACAATCCTTTTCCCTGATGCCAAAGCGGGGTCGGTAATCGAATATGAATACAGCATCCTCAGCGACCTCTATCGTGAGGTAAAGGACTGGGAAGCACAATGCGAGATGCCTGTGGCCTACACAAAATATGACGTGACAATTCCAGAATGGTTCGGATTTTATGTACAGACCATTGGAAACGAATACAACAACAGCCACATCAGTCAACAGAGAACCACCAAGCGACCCATCTATGTGATTGAAACTTCAGGAGCTGAATATGAGTGCTTAGGGGTGAACTTTGAATTTGAGGGGCGCAAACTCACGCCTCTAAAAAACGAACCTCTCATCTTCTCGCCAAAGGTATATGCCCAGCGTGTGATTATCGACATTAATACCGAGACTCTGCCTCGCCACACAAAGCATCAGTATGCCATGACGTGGAGCGAAATTGACCAGCATCTTCTCAAACACAACAATTTTGGTAAACTCTTAAACAGCAATCCCCTGAAAAAGGAGATGAAAAAAGCCGGCATTGCCCAGATTAAAGATGAGGACGAGAAGATTATGGCTACAGTAAAACTCTTGCGACAACACGTGAAATGGAACGGCAAGTATGAGCTATATGGCACCTCGCCATCACAGGCTGTGAAAACTGGGCGCGGCAGCAACACCGACATCAACTTCATGCTCATTGCCATGCTCAACGATGCTGGCATAAATGCCTATCCCGCAGTACTCTGCCCTCGCAACATAGATATTATTGACGAGAATCACCCCACCATGAAAAATTTAACGTCAACCATTGTCGTCATCGACAGGGGCGACAGGTTTCAAGTATTCGACGGCTCGGTAGAGAATGCCACTATCGACATCCTGCCAACCACATTCCTCGTAGGCAAAGCACGTGTCATCAAGAAAGACAACAGCAACCCCTGGATTAACCTTGAAGACCGAGGGATAGAGATTACCACCCACAAGATTACTGGAGATATTGACCAAAACGGCAAGTTGAGCGCTACTTGCCTAAGCACCTATCACAGCAAAGCCGCTGAACTGATGAGAAAAGCCATAAAAAGCAGTGGCGACGAGTGCCCCAACAACAAACTCCAGTCATCGACAATTACAATACACGACTACAAATCTCAGGGTGTCGATAACGTAGAGACACCTGTCACCGAAATTGTCAATTTCAGCAGCCAGCTCAACTGCAACGAGGGCGCCATCACCTTGCCACAACTCATTGTGCCATTTATCGATGAGAAACTGTTCAAAAGTGACGTTCGCTACTCTCCCATTGAATTCCCTACCAAAGTGAATGAGACTATTGACATCTCGTTAAATATCCCCGACGGCTGGGAAGTTGCCGATGTGCCAGCACCCATATCGCTCAACACCAGCGACAAGACTATCATGATGAGCATCACACCAAGCACCACAGGAAACAGCGTTAAGGTTTCAACACAGCTATCGATAAACCGCTTAGTGTTCAGCAAACAAGACTATAAAGGCATCAAAAATCTCATGGAGAGAATAACCAAGCAAAGTAAGGAACCATTTATAATTAAGCAAAAAATCTAACTCTGTTTTTTCTACTATGCTAACAGTTTTTTTAATCAAAACACTTTATCATCTATGAAGAGATTTACCATAGCACTATTTGCTATACTGTTGCTCTCGACAAGTGTCTGTGCTACTGCGAGCGACACTGCCGATGGACAATCTCCCGACTCGGTTTATGTGGTTGCCTACTTCTGCAAAAACGATACGCTTGAATATGTTTATACTTGCGAAGAGACCAAAATCAAAGGTTCCGACACAACAACTGTCACCATTGAGGAGAGCAAATTCAGGCTGGTAGTTCTTGATTCCTTAGCCACGGGATATCGCATCCAGTTCACCGAACTTGAAACAAAATCACCTCTTCTCGAAGATATTGACAACGCTAATAACGACCATAGACAAGCAATACTCAGAAGCATTAAAGCAATATCTGACCGAAATGGTGCCAACAGTCCTATTATATTCACAACCAACGAGTTTGGAGAAATTCAACATATAGAGAATTGGATAGAGCTAAGAGACAATCTCCTTAAAATCATAGATACTTATTGGGACGATATTTACAAGGCAGTACCTGGAGCAAGCGACTATATCGATAAAAACTCATTCAGCGAATTAATCAAAGCAAAATATTCAAGTGAGGAGCAACTAATCGAGAACATTGAAGGGTTTCCGCTACTGTTCTCATTTCACGGCTCAGCATTCCATACTGGAGGCACCACACTCAAAAGTGAAGGAAACGATGAGGAGTTGCCCTCAACTGTGCAGATTGCCGCCTACAATTTTGACCCCGAGGAGGAAGGACGTGATGATTTTGACCCCGATTACGAAGTGGCCATTGTCACCACAAGCACAGCCCATGGTGAAGAAGTGAAAGAACTATTGAAAGTAGTAATGGGCTTCATTCTAAATGACAACGACAACTCACAAGAAGTGATGGATTCGCTCAAAGCCACTAAAGATTTCGACAACGCAACAATGAACATACATGATGGCATAGAGGCCTACTACTGGTTCAACGGATGGCCAAGTGAAATAATGCATTTCAATATTGTTGAGCTTGAAGCCCCAAACAACAAGTCACAATCACGCATTAAGACAAAATCTCTTGAATGTGTTTATCGCTCATGCTTCAACTTTATGAGATAACCATTCACGCCAGCAGGCTTTCAACCTGCTGACGCAACGCCAATCATTCTTTCCCTTTCATTTCCTGTTTCTTTGCGAGACGTGACGCGCCAAGCGGTCAAATATTTTGATGATTTCTTTATCTTTGGAAATACACAGTTTGCGTATCATCAAGCTTTCGTAATATGAGATATTACAACGCTCAAAAACGCCCTGCTCCTCAAATACTGTAATCAAGTTCTTCAACCTCTCCAGCAAGCAAGGGTTATAGTCATAGTGTTTATAACCTAATGCAGCCATCTCCTTAGCAGTTTTATTACAACCCTTGACCTTCACAATATCATAAGGGCGTTCCTTGTCTTGTTGCTTTTTAAGCTTGCCATAACAAGGCACAAGCAAATCGGTGGATAATTCAAACTCCATTCCCATTCCTGAGGCTATCGCTTTAGTACATATATTCCTCACATCCGACATCGTTTTAAGAGATTTCGAGCCCCTAAGAAGGTCTGGAGTACTCCAAAAATAGGCCGTCTGCATATCACATCTGTCAAAACCAAAGGTTTTCCATTTCTCATTGCCGTAGGATTTATCAAACGGAATCCAATAGAACTTGTATCCTTTGGAGTGAATATAGTTAGTCACATCGGCTATAATGTCATTCATTTTACGGACATTGGACTCATAGATGTAATCATACTTCTCTCCTGTCATGTTGGTCCATTCTCCAGTTTTTTTGTCTTTGTGCCAGCTGGTCACCGAAGTGGTCTCTTCTATCCAATATAGCCCTTCAAGGGTTATATTCTTATAATGCTGGGCATTGAATCTGCTTAACAACTCATCAACAAACCATTTGACAGCTTCAAGGCGATGTTCCCTGTTTCTAAAATCTAATTTAAGGGTGCGTCCACCCTTCTTGATACTGCCCCATTCAGTGAAATCGGTGCATGGCGATGGCACGGCCAGATAAACTTTGTGTCTGAAAGCAGGTTGACCAAGTATTTTCTTGCAATCTTCTATACATTCGTCAAGAGCCTTCAGACCTTCAAAATCGCCGTTATTGTAGGCTGTAGAGAAATATCGGTTTAACAACCACTCCCAATCTCCTTTATTTGAAGCGCCTTTTTCTCCTGGCTGGTTGTCGCCAAATTTGTAACCTTCATCATTTTTGAATTCCAAATAAAGAAAAGAAGGGAAAAGCCATTCTCGATGACCGTCAGTAAACTGGTGCATCACTAAGGTTTCAACTTCTGATTTACCCCACTTCATCCTCTTTTTATTGCCATAATACACAAGCATCATGTCGTCGGTTTTGGGGGTGTAATAGGAATTGGGATTATAGGAAGGTGAATCTTCGACACCAGATTCTACCGACTCGACAGCGGC
>CALAVD010000338.1 GCA_937892085.1 uncultured Prevotellaceae bacterium | reverse complement strand
AGAAGCGCAAGATTGGCGTGGGCGACAAGATGGCAGGTCGCCACGGTAACAAGGGTATCGTGTCGCGTGTGGTACGTCAAGAGGACATGCCATTCCTCGCCGACGGTACACCAGTCGATATCGTCCTCAACCCACTGGGTGTGCCTTCGCGCATGAACTTGGGTCAGATTTTTGAGGCGGTACTCGGATGGGCAGGACGTGAGCTCGACGTGAAGTTTGCTACGCCTATCTTCGACGGTGCTTCGCTCGACGACCTTAACGAGTGGACCGACAAGGCTGGTCTGCCTCGCGTGGGCAAGACTTGGCTCTATGATGGCGGCACTGGCGAGCGCTTCGACCAGCAGGCCACAGTGGGCGTGACCTACATGCTCAAGCTGGGCCACATGGTAGAAGACAAGATGCACGCCCGCAGTATTGGTCCTTACTCTCTCATCACTCAGCAGCCTCTCGGTGGTAAAGCACAGTTTGGTGGTCAGCGTTTCGGTGAGATGGAGGTATGGGCTCTTGAGGCCTTCGGTGCAAGCCATGTGCTGCAAGAGATACTTACCATCAAGAGCGACGATGTCACTGGTCGTAGCCGAGCCTACGAGGCCATCGTCAAGGGCGATCCCATGCCAACCCCCGGCATTCCTGAATCTCTCAACGTGCTCCTGCATGAGCTGCGTGGATTGTGCTTGAGTGTAACACTCGATTAATAGTAATTACCGTACACTTTTATTACAAAATATCATGGCTTTTAAGAAAGATAATAAGATAAGAAGTAATTTCTCAAAAATTACAATTGGTCTTGCTTCTCCCGACGAAATTCTGAGCAATGCGAAGGGTGAGGTCCTCAAGCCAGAGACTATCAACTACCGCACCTATAAGCCCGAGCGCGACGGCTTGTTCTGCGAGCGCATCTTCGGTCCAGTGAAGGACTATGAGTGCCATTGCGGCAAGTACAAGCGCATCCGCTATCGCAACATTGTGTGCGACCGATGCGGTGTTGAGGTCACCGAGAAGAAGGTGCGCCGTGAGCGCAGCGGTTACATCCAGCTCGTGGTGCCTGTGGCACACATCTGGTATTTCCGTTCGCTGCCCAACAAGATTGGTTATTTGCTGGGCCTGCCCACCAAGAAGCTCGACTCGGTAATCTACTACGAGCGTTACATTGTCATCAACCCTGGTAATGTGGTGGTTGATGAGGCATCAGGAAGCTTCAACTGGGTTCCCGGCGTTGCCGAGAGCACTAAGGAGCGCGACCAAGCCAACAGGTTGCAGAAGTATGACCTGCTGAGCGAGGAAGAGTATCTTGCCATTCTTGAGATGGTGCCCGAGGGAAATCGCAACCTCGAGGACACCGACCCCAATAAGTTCATCGCCAAGATGGGCGCCGAGGCCATCTACGACCTGCTCGCCGAGCTCAATCTCGACAAGCTCTCTAATGACCTGCGCGACCGTGCCAGCCATGAGACATCGCAACAGCGCAAGACCGACGCCCTCAAGCGTCGTCAAGTGGTGGAGATGTTCCGCATGAGCAAGAACATGAACCGTCCCGAGTGGATGATTCTCAAGGTGATACCTGTCATTCCACCCGATTTGAGACCTCTTGTGCCCCTTGATGGTGGTCGTTTCGCAACAAGCGACCTCAACGACCTCTATCGCCGCGTGATTATCCGCAACAACCGTCTCAAGAGGCTCATTGAGATTAAAGCTCCCGATGTGATTTTGCGCAACGAGAAGCGTATGCTTCAGGAGGCTGTCGACTCGCTGCTCGACAACTCTCGCAAGTCGAGTGCTGTGAAGAGCGATGCCAACCGTCCTCTCAAGTCGTTGAGCGACAGCCTCAAGGGTAAGCAAGGACGTTTCCGTCAGAACTTGCTCGGTAAGCGTGTTGACTATTCGGCGCGCTCGGTAATCGTAGTGGGTCCAGAGCTCAAGATGGGCGAGTGCGGTATTCCTAAGGACATGGCCGCCGAGCTCTACAAGCCTTTCGTAATCCGCAAGCTCATTGAGCGCGGCATCGTGAAAACGGTGAAGAGCGCCAAGAAGATTGTCGATCGCAAGGAACCGGTGGTTTGGGACATCCTCGAGAACGTGATGAAGGGTCATCCCGTGCTCCTCAACCGTGCCCCGACACTGCACCGCCTCGGTATTCAGGCGTTCCAGCCTAAGCTCATCGAGGGTAAGGCAATTCAGCTGCACCCATTGGCATGTACCCCATTTAATGCCGACTTCGATGGTGACCAGATGGCTGTGCACTTGCCACTGGGCAACGAGGCCATTGTGGAGGCTCAGATGCTCATGCTCATGCCTCACAACATCCTCAACCCTGCCAACGGTGAGCCTATCACCGTGCCATCGCAGGACATGGTACTGGGACTCTACTACATCACCAAGCTGCGCGAAGGCGCTAAGGGTGAGGGTCTCACATTCTACGGTCCTGAGGAGGCTACTATCGCCTTCAACGAGGGCAAGTTGGCAATGAACGCCATCATCTCGGTGATGGTCGATGATGTGGATGCCGAGGGCAACCCCATCCGCCACATCGTGAAAGATACCTCAGTGGGCCGCATCATCTTCAACAACACGGTGCCCGCCGAGCTTGGATATGTCAACGAGGTGATTTCGAAGAAGTCGCTCAAGAAGATTATCACGAAGGTTATCCGCACCTGCGGTGTGCCTCGCAGTGCCAAGTTCCTTGACGACATCAAGAACCTGGGTTACTACATGGCGTTCAAGGGCGGATTGTCGTTCAACCTCGACGACGTGCTCGTGCCACCCGAGAAGCAGCAGCTCATCGCTGAGGGCGACGCACAAGTTGAGGAGGTAATGAACAACTACAACATGGGTTTCATTACCACCAATGAGCGCTATAACCAGATTATCGACATCTGGACTCACGTCAACAGCCGCTTGACCGACACGCTGATGAAGCAGATTTCGGCCGACAAGCAGGGCTTCAACTCAGTATATATGATGCTTGACTCTGGAGCCCGTGGCTCGCGCGACCAGATTCGTCAGCTCTCAGGTATGCGTGGTCTGATGGCTAAGCCTCAGAAGAGTGGTGTGGAAGGTGGACACCAGATTATCGAGAACCCAATTCTTGCCAACTTCAAGGAGGGTCTGTCGGTGCTGGAGTACTTCATCTCTACTCACGGTGCCCGTAAGGGTCTTGCCGATACCGCGCTGAAGACTGCCGACGCTGGTTACCTTACCCGCCGTCTGGTTGACGTAGCTCACGACGTGATTATCACCGAGGAGGACTGCGGCACACTGCGCGGACTCGTTTGCCGCGAGGTGAAGAACAACGACGACGTGGTAGCCACTCTGGGTGAGCGCATCGTGGGTCGTGTCTCGGTTCACGACGTTGTAGATCCCACTACTGGCGAGGTAATCGTGGAGGCTGGCGAGGAAATTGGCGATGCTGCCGCCGACCGCATCAACAACTCTCCTATCGAGAGCGTGGAGATTCGTTCGGTCCTCACCTGCGAGTCGAAGCATGGCGTGTGCGCTAAGTGCTATGGCCGCAACTTGGCTAACCACCGCCTGGTACAGAAGGGCGAGGCAGTGGGCGTGATTGCCGCTCAGTCGATTGGCGAGCCTGGTACTCAGCTTACCCTGCGAACCTTCCACGTGGGTGGTGTGGCAAGCAATATCGCTGCCGTGAGCAACATGACATCTAAGTACGACGGTCGTCTCGAAATCGACGAGCTGCGCACCGTTGCCGACAAGGATGGTCACGACATCGTGATTGGCCGTATGGCCGAGATGCGCATCGTGGATCCTAACACCAACATGATGCTCACCAGCGCCAACATCGTCTATGGCTCGAAGCTCTTCTTCAAGCCTGGCGACATGCTCAAGAAAGGTGATGTGATTTGTGAGTGGGACCCCTTCAACGCCGTTATCGTCAGCGAGGTGGGTGGACGCTTGAGATACAAGAACCTTATCGAGGGTGTTACCTATCGCAACGAGGTTGATGAGACCTCAAACAAGAGTGAGATGATTGTCATCGAGTCGAAGGACCACACTCGCATTCCCGAGGCACAGCTCATCGCTGTGGACGACTTCGACAACCCCGATGCCGCTCCCATCAAGACCTACTCATTGCCAGTGGGAGCTCACCTGATGAAGGTGGAGGGAGAGGAAATCACTCCTGGTGAGGTGTTCGTGAAGATTCCACGCGCTTCGAGTGGTGGTGCCGGTGATATCACTGGTGGTCTGCCACGCGTTACCGAGCTCTTCGAGGCCCGCAACCCGTCTAACCCCGCTATCGTTAGTGAGATCGACGGTGTGGTGACCTTCGGAAGAATCAAGCGTGGTAACCGCGAGATTATCGTCACCAGCAAGAATGGCGAGGAGAAGAAGTACCTCGTGCCAATGTCGAAGCAGATTCTCGTGCTCGAGAACGACTCGGTGCGTGCCGGTACTCCACTCTCCGACGGTGCTGTGACACCTGCCGACATCCTGCGCATCAAGGGTCCAACAGCCGTTCAAGACTATATCGTTAACGAGGTTCAGGACGTTTATCGCCTGCAAGGTGTGAAAATCAACGACAAGCACTTCGAGGTTATCGTGCGCCAGATGATGCGCAAGGTTAACATAATCGATCCAGGCGACACCAACTTCCTTGAGCAGCAGATTGTTGACAAGCGCAACTTTATGGACGAGAACGACCGCATCTGGGGCAAGAAGATTGTCATTGACTGTGGCGACTCGCTCGACGTGGACAAGGGTCAGATGATCACTCCTCGCAAGCTGCGCGACATCAACTCGATGCTTAAGCGTAAAGCCTTGCGTGAGGTGAAGGTGCGCGACGCCGTGCCAGCTACCAGCGAGCAGATTCTGCAAGGTATCACACGTGCCGCGCTGCAGACCAAGAGCTTTATCTCGGCTGCTTCGTTCCAGGAGACCACCAAGGTGCTCAACGAGGCTGCTATCAGCGGCAAGGTTGACTACCTCGAGGGCATGAAGGAGAACGTGATTTGCGGTCACCTCATCCCTGCCGGTACCGGACTGCGTGAATACCAAACTCTCGTTGTGGGTAGCAAGGAAGACTTTGACCGCGCCGCCGTCATCAAAGACATGGAGGTGGTAGATCAACTGAAGTAAAGATATAGAATTTTTTCTATATTCATTGTTTTCATAATGGACTCTGGGGCTGCAAAGCGCTGCCCCAGAGTTTTTTACACACTATCTGCGAAAAAATAATACTCTAATTACCAATAACTGAAAACTTTTCATTACCTTTGCATCGCATTTTGGTGCTGAGGACTAAAACTTTGCTCCTCAGATAATAGGGAACCGGGTGAGAGTCCCGGACAGACCACGCTGCTGTGTTTCCCATTGCCAAGTTGCTGCACAATCTACTTTCGTCACTGTCAAGATATGATGGGAAGGCGGTGCTGCAACGGGATAAGTCAGAAAACCTGCCACAATGCCGGAAAGGTGGAAAGTGGAAAGTGGAATGTGGAAAGGCTGTACCTCGTTCCACGTATCCCGTCCCACGATTCACGTTCCAAAGAGATTTAACTGACTAACGGGGTAAAATGCGCTTTGCGCAGTTTAGAGGTTAAAGTTTAGTGTTTAGAGAGTTTATAGAGTTTAGAGTTGCGCTCACATTGCTCGTGGCGTCGCTGTGCTGCTTGGGCTCACTGGCTCAAGACGCTAATGACGTGCCATTAGGTCTTGACACTGTGCAGTATCTTGAGAATGTGGTGGTGTATGGTCGCAAGCCCTACGCCGAGGTGATTCCCGCACAGACCCTTGCCGGCAAGAAACTCGAGGGCTTGAACAGCCACTCCATTGCCGACGCCATACGCTACTTCTCGGGAGTGCAGGTCAAGGACTACGGCGGCGTGGGAGGCATCAAGACTATCGACATCCGCTCGATGGGCACCAACCACCTGGGAGTGTTCTATGACGGCATCCAGTTAGGTAATGCCCAGAACGGGCAAATCGACCTGGGCAAGTTCTCGCTCGACAACATTGAGGAAATATCGCTCTACAACGGTCAGAAGAGCGAGATTTTCCAGCCTGCGCGCGACTTTGGGTCGGCCGGCTCGGTTTACATACGCACCCGTCGTCCCAAGTTCAGTGGCGAGAAAAACGACAACTTCAACGTGACGATGCGCACCGGCTCCTTTGGGCTCGCCAACCCCAGCGTGAGGTGGGAGCACCGCTTCAAGCGCACCATCACCATGTCGCTAAGCGCCGAGTACACCTATGCCACAGGCCAGTACCACTTCCGCTACCGCAAGAAATACAGCGACGGCACCATAGCCTGGGACACCACGGCGGTGCGCAAGAACGGCGACGTGCAGGCATTCCGTGCCGAGGGAGCCATCTTCGGTGCGCTCGACGAGGGCAAGTGGAACGCCAAGTTCTACTACTACGACAGTGAGCGCGGCATTCCCGGTGCCATTGTTAATAATGTGTGGATGAACTCTCAGCGACAATGGGATAGGAACTTCTTTGCGCAGGGTAGTTGGCAGCAGTGCTTCGGCGACCGCTATGAGGCGATGGTGGGTGCCAAGTATGCCCGCGACTTCATGCACTACAACAACCCCGACACCACCCTGATGCTCATCGACAACAAGTTCTGGCAAGATGAGATTTACATCACCAGTGCCAACAAGTTCACCATCATCTCCGACTGGGACGTGAATCTGAGCGTCGATTACAAGTGGAACTACCTCAACTCCACGCTCACCAATTTCTCCTATCCCCACCGCCACACCACGCTCGTGGCACTCGCCACAGCACGCACTTGGCACCGCTTCAAGTGCCAGGCGAGCGTGCTCTACACAATGATTAACGACCGCTACAAGACGATTTACCAGGGCGAGACCCTTGCCCACCACTCCAAGTGGATGCACAAGTTCACGCCGGCGGTGTTCGTGAACTACCAGCCCGTTCAGCGCTACGACTTCTACCTAAGGGCGTTCTACAAGCGCATCTTCCGCATGCCCACCTTCAACGACCTGTACTATACCGACATGGGCAACGCTAACCTGCGACCTGAGTATGCCAATCAGTTTGACCTCGGCTTCTGGTACCAGCGCCTGCGTGAAGACGGCTTCTTCACTGGCTTGAAGTTCACTGCCGACGCCTACTACAACACCGTCACCGACAAAATCATCGCCGTGCCTCACGGTCGCGGTCAATATCGCTGGATGATGATGAACATTGGCAAGGTGAAGATTATAGGCGTTGATGTCACCGCACGAGCCACAATGCACATAGCTCGTGATTTTAACGTTGATGTAAACCTTAGTTACACTTACCAAAAGGCGCGAGACTACACCACGCCCGGCGATGTAGGTTATGGAGGCTCCTATAAGGGGCAAATTGCCTATATCCCCTGGCATAGCGGCAGCGTGGTGGGACGTGCCACTTGGCGCGACCTCGACGTGAACTATAGCTTCATCTATGTGGGCGAGCGTTATCACAATAGTGCCAACATTCGCGCCAATCATGAGCAGCCGTGGTACACTCACGACATGAGTGTGAGCTACACCTTTACCATAGGTAATACTAAGCTGAAGATTGCAGGCGAAGTTAATAACATCTTTAACCAATATTATGATGTTATTGTAAATTATCCCATGCCGGGAAGAAATTATAAGTTGATTTTGAAATTCGACATTTAGTCTATGAGACGTTTTCGCTACATATTATGCGCTATCACGGCATTACTAATCCTTTTCACTGCGTGCCGAGAAGACGAAGAAATTTACATTCCCGACAGAATACCTGTGTCACAACCTGAGTACACGTCAATCGATGGTTTTTACCTTCTCAATGAGGGGAACATGAACGACAATAAGGCTACCCTTGATTATTATGACTACAAAACCGGGATATACACGCGCAACATCTTTGGTGCCGCCAATCCCACAGTGCCTAAGGAGATGGGCGATGTGGGTAACGATATAGCCATCTATGGCTCAAAGATGTATGCGGTAATAAACTGTTCCAATTATATCAGCGTGCTTGACAAGCACACCGCAAAGATGCTAAACAAAATCGACATCCCCAACTGCCGGTACATCAAGTTCTACAAGGGATATGCCTATGTGTCGAGCTATGTGGGACCAGTAGTTCTCAATGGGATGGGAAGCGACGATGACGTGTTCCAGCTTGGTGCGGTATTCAAGGTTGATACCGTGACTATGCAGGTAGTGGACACATGCGTTGTAGGTCGCCAACCCGACGAGCTTGACATTGCCGACGGAAAGATATATGTTGCCAACTCGGGCGGCTACTCCCAAGGCGCCAAGGCGGGATATGAGAATACTGTGTCGGTAATTGACATCGCATCGTTTGAGGAAATTGAACGCATACCCATTGCCATGAACCTGATGTGCTGCCGTTGCGACGAGCGTGGCATCTTATGGGTCACATCACGTGGGGACTATTACGGCAATAGCAGTAAGCTCTTTGCCTACAACACCCTCAAGCATCGCATGGAAAAGACATTCGACATTCCTGTTGGCACCATGTGCATGGATGGTGATTCGCTATATGTGATTAGTGCACAATGGAGCTTCATGAACAACGATTATGGCGAGCGCACCTTTAAAATCATCAACACCAAGACGCTTGAGGTGGTTAATGAGATGTTTATAACCGATGGCACCGAATCGACAATCGACATCCCATACGGCATTGCCGTGAACCCTTTCACAAAAGAGATTTATCTCACCGATGCCGGTGATTATATCAAGCCTGGTTATCTGCATTGCTATAGTCCCGAGGGAGTGCGCAAGTGGAGTGTCAGGACTGGCGACATCCCTGCTCACTTTGTGTTTTTAGGAGATAATATAAACGAACAATAATCAAAACTATAATATAATGAAGAAATTATTGCTTTTATCGCTTATTTTAGCGTTGTCGTGCACGGCAATCGCTCAAAATTCTCCCTTCATTCGCAAGGTTTATGACTTCAGACCTGCTCCTGGGCAGTTTGTAAATTCCAGTCCTAAAGCTTTTGCGGGCATTACAAAAGACTCACTGCTGAATTTAGTGGCCGAGGAGCTTAGTAGCTACAACCCTATTGACGACGAGATTGAAATTGATTATGGCGTTGTGAGTTTAGGATCATTTGGTGGATATGTGATTTTTGGTTTTGATCATCCTGTTGTCAATGTTAAAGGAGAATATGATTTCCAAATATTCGGTAATGCTATTCAAGGCGATGAAACGACATCGGCAGGTGGCAGCAGCGAGCCTGGTATCGTGATGGTGAGCCGTGACGTGAACGGCAACGGCATTCCCGATGACCCCTGGTATGAGCTTGCAGGCAGCGAGTACAACAATCCTCGTGTCCAGAAGCATTTCACTATCACCTATTACAAGCCCGATGAGAACAAGCCTAAAGTTCCTGTACCTCCTTTCATCACCGATGCCGAATATATCCGCTGGACATGTAACAGCGTCGATAGCCTGCAAGAGGGATATGTGAGAAAGAACAGCTTTCACAACCAAAGCTACTGGCCCCTGTGGGAAGAAGGCGAAACAATGACATTTGAGGCTACCAAACTGCCATGCAATGCTGTTGACGAGAGTGGTAACGGTTCTTATTGGGTGCAGCATTTTTTCAGCTGGGGATATGTTGATAATCGCCCCGACTGGCACTATGGCTATAAACCCACAGCCTACAATGAAAACATGAACATGGGTTTCAAAATCGATTGGGCGGTTGATGAAGATGGAAATCATGTCGATTTGAAGAAGGTTGATTTCATCAAGGTATATAATGCTGAGCTTCAAGACTGCGGCTGGCTGGGCGAAACATCTACCGAAATTAGGGGAGGTCTTGACCTGCATCCCGATGCTGTTGCCGAGCCTGAGCCCGGCGACGTGAATGGTGACGACAATGTTACCTCTGCCGACGTGACAGCTCTCTATAACCTGCTGCTTAATAACGATGACTCAGCTATTGTCAATGGTGACCAAGATGGTGACGGCAGCATCACGGCAGGCGATGTTACCGCAGTCTATAACATACTATTGGGCAGTTAATCCTGCGTGACCAATCCACTATTCCACTATTCCACTATTCCACTATTCCACTATTCCACTATTCCACTAATCCACTAATCCACTATTCCACTATTCCACTATTCTACTATTCCACTATTCTACTATTCCACTATTCTACTATTCCACTATTCCACTATTCCACTATTCCACTATTCTACTATTC
>CALAVD010000337.1 GCA_937892085.1 uncultured Prevotellaceae bacterium | reverse complement strand
ACCGAGATCTACACTCTTTCCCTACACGACGCTCTTCCGATCTGACTGGCTCGTGGAGCAGAAAGAGGCAGGCAGGATTCGCAACTTAGGCTTCAGCTACCATGGCGACATCTCGGTCTTTGACACTTTGCTGCAATGGCATGATGAGGGCGACTACCACTGGGACTTCGTGCAGATTGAGCTCAACTATCTCGACTGGAAACACGCCAAGGAAATCAACGAGCGCAACACCAATGCCGACTACCTATATAACGAGCTCAAGAAGCGCAACATCCCGGCAGTCATCATGGAGCCACTGCTGGGAGGACGACTCTCCAAGGTCCCCGACAGCATCGTTGCCGAGATGAAACAGCGTGACCCCGAGAGCAGCGTGGCGGCATGGGCGTTCCGATATGCCGGCACCCCCGATGGTGTGCTCACCGTGCTCAGTGGCATGACCTATATGGACCACCTCATGGAAAACATCATCACCTATTCGCCACTCAAACCCATCAGCGAGGAGGAGGACGAATTCTTGATGCGCATCGCCGACAAGATGGTGGCGATGAACACCATACCCTGCAACGACTGCAAGTACTGTATGCCCTGTCCTTACGGTATCAACATACCTGCCATCTTCGTGCATTACAACAAGTGCATCAACGACGGCAACCTCATCAAGGAAGAAAGCGACAGCGACTACAAGCGCGCACGCAAGGCGTTCCTCGTGGGCTACGACCGTAGCGTGCCCAAGCTGCGGCAGGCCAACCACTGCATCTCTTGCGGACAGTGCTCAAGCCATTGCCCACAGCGCATCGACATTCCCAAAGAGCTGAAACGCATCGACGACTTCGTTGAACAACTAAAACAAAGCGACAAGAAAGACTGAGGGAAGCAGGAAAATCCCGAAAAACTATGAGCTAAAAACCGCATCGGTCGTGTTGTGTACTGCAAGCTTCAGCTTGTTCACCAAGAAACCGAGAACTAAAACCTCACTCCTATTGATAGCGTTATGTCAAACAGGGAGTTAATGAAGTTGTGGTCTTTGCTGTGGTAGAAGTGGCCATCGACGATGCACTGCAGACCGTAGAAGAAGTGCCCAACATTATATACTAATCCGAGCCTGCCTCGCAGGTCGATGGCAAACATGTTGCGCTTTCCACCAACTGAGTCATCGAAAGAATGTCGCCAACCCAAAGATGGAGCCATGGTGATATTGAAGAGCCAGTTGCGGTGGAACACCCAGTTGTAGGCATATCCTAAAAGAAAGCTGTAGGAGCGGTAATGATACTTGTATTGCTCGTCCCATTCTGGCAGGTAGTATTTCATTTCATCGGGCAATGAGCTGAAATCGATGTCCACATCTTGCGTCGCCACAAGGAAACCGGCAATAACGCTACCTGCGCTGAGCTTCTGAATTTTGGAGTAGCTGTAGGCCGCGGCTTGCGAGTACTTGCGGTGGTTGAAGAAATAGTACATATCAAATCCCGACGACACACGAGTAAGTCCGTCAAACTTATGTTTGGCAGGCCGCTTGTTGTTGTAGTCACCAAAACGCCCTATGGTCACCGTTCCCGTGTTGCGCGAGCGATAGGCCTCAAACGAGAATCGTGAAGTGGCAAACGAGAGGTCCCACTTCATGTGGCGCGTGGGGTCACCGCCAAACACATTGTCGAGGTCAAACATGTAGGTGTACCCTATTCCCATATAGGAGAAATGCAGACCCACACTTGCCGAGATGCCCGAGTTCATAAACACTTTCATGTTGTTGTCGGCAATCATGCCGCCATAGCCGTCGAGCCAGTCGTTGTTGATGAGCATGATGCGGAAGTCCTCTTTCACGCCCACAACGTAGGCGGTATCGTAGTTGTTAAATGCCTTGGTGTAGAAATTATAGGCTCTCGCTGCCAAACTGAGCGGGAAGGGCTTTTTTACGGTTGAATCCTTAAAGAAACCCCACTCGCTATTGTAGATGGCACGCTCCCAATAGTGCGAGTCGCGCGTGGTGTCCCAGGGGATGGCATCGATGCTGTCGCGAATGTGCTTTAGAAACACTTTGCGGTCTTCGATGGCAGCTAATGGCGAGCTGCCTCTTGTGTAGCTTGTGTCGTTAGCATCGATAGTGGCGTAGCCTGCTACACCCTTCTCGCTCCCTAAAGCCCACATAGAGAGCGCGGTCAATGCCAATAATATTACAACAAGCAGCTTCCTCATAACAAATAACATTTCATTCTTTATCTTCGGGCTTACGAGGGGTTATTATCAGCAGGTTGTCGTCGGAGACGGTAGCCGCTTTAGCAGCCACCGTGTCGGCAGGCTCAGGTTGAGGGTGAGGCTGTTGCTTCTTGCCTAAGATGCGATCGAAGTCGTGCTTGAACACCACTCCCACGCCCTGAGTGGTCATAGCGTCGCGCACGTAGTAGTTCTGGTCATTGAAGTGGTTATAGGCCTTGAGGCGAATGGTACCCTTGCGGTTAAGCAGATACTCAAGGTCGAAGTCGCCAATGAAATTGGAGTTTCGAGTGTTGTAGGTGTTATCGCGGTACCCGAAGTTGCCGTTAAAGATGAGTCGATTATTCAGCAACTGGCTCGAGAGGGCAAGATCTACCTCCACATCGCTGAAGTCGCCCTTGTTGCTCCGCAGGTTAGGAGAAATTCGCCAGTTGTCGCTCAACTGTCCCAAGATGCTGGAAATTTGCGAAGAGATGGTGGAAGAGGCAACGGATGTCAACTCGTTGTTGTTCTTCGTCGATTGCATATAGTCGGGAGTGTAGAAGCGGTTCAGGGCAAGCAGGTAGATAATCTGCTGCATCATCATCTCGTCGGTGCTTATCACGCTCCTAACCTTGCTGTAGGCATCGCTGGTGAGAGAGGGAAACTCCAAATCATAGGACAAGGTGGGCTCGGAAATGTCGCCTTTCACCTTGAGGATGGCGTTTACCGGCACATTGGTGCGGTTGATGTCGCGGTCGGTAGAGAACGAGTTGTCAAGGTCGCTAAGGTTGGCGTTGAGCGAATACACGGCATTGATGTCGAGATTAGCATTATAAGGATTGCCATTGAAACTGATGGTGCTGCCATCGCGAATGGTGAAGTCCTTGATAATGATGTCCTGAAGAGTGAAATTGTAGGAGCCTTTCTCAAGCACATACTTGCCAAACATATCAAAGCTGTCGTCGATGCTGTTGTAATTCAAGCGCAGGTTACCCGAACCGAAAGCCCTGATGCGGTCGCCACCCACGGGGTCCATCACCAGCACAATCTCGGCCTCGGGGGTGATGTCGGCCTGCAAGTCGATGGTGAAGCGTGTGGGAGCGGCAGCTTGCTGAACATTGTTGACCGTTCTCTTAGCCAGCAGGCTCTTCACCTCCTGCGGCAACTCGTCGAAATGACTCTTTACGGTGTCGGCAGCCACCACTTGCGGAGCGTCCTTCTTGTCGCGGTCACGGAAGGTGATGAAATTATACTCATTGGCGACCTCGGTGTCGCTGAGCACGAATGTGAACTTGCTCTTATCAACGGTCTCCATGTTGACGCCGATTCTCACCTCGCCAGGCTCGCCCGCCACGATTGCCGTGCCATTGCCATAGACGGTGCCATACCAGTCGGGGTTCATCGCAGGCGTGATGTCATAGACGAGCAACCCCTGCGCATCGGTCACAGTGAAGTTAAATTCTGGATTGTGAAATGCGTCGTGTCGCAGCCAGCCGTTAAGCTTGGCAGTGTGGTGGTCACGGTCGCTGATGGTGATATCCTTGAAGGCAATGAGTCCTGGCTCGATGTGCACCGAGTCGGTGCAGTGATATGTAACATTGGTGTAGCCAATCTTCAGGCTCAAGTCGTCGGCATAGACATCGCCATAGAGGTCGATGGTCTTGAAGTTACCAAAGAGCACTGCCCTACCCGACACCTCGCCATGCACCTCATCGGTAAACGCCTCCATGAATGGTTTCATAAACTCCACGTTGGCTTTGTTGGCGATAAACTCCATGTTCAACGAGTCGGCAGCGGCAAATATCTCTCCGTTGATATATGTGTGCAGCCCGTTTTTCTGTGTCAAGTCGCAGTTGAGCAGCACGGCGGTGTTTTCCACGTCGAAGCGACTCTTGATGTCGCCATCGCCCATGTGCGCCCCATTATAGGTCATGTCTTCGACATGCAGATTCTCGGTGCTCAATCGCGGCGACTTTGAGAACAAGTCGGCAAGCTGGAACTCACCTGTAGCGCTGCCGCCAAATGTCACATGATTGATTTTCAGTGTCTCGAAGATGTAGTCGAGACGAATGTCATTGAGTGCCACGGTGAGCATATCGTCGGGGTTACGCGACACCTTGCCCACAATATTTATAAACTGGTCGCCACGCGAGCCGTTAATATCGTCAACGGTAATTACACCATTGCGATAATCTAAGTGTCCCTCGTTAATGTTCCACACACCGTCGTTTATCACCACCTCGGTGGGATTGATGTCAACATGCGTCATGAACTTTCCGTTAAAGTCCCTGCCGAGCTGTGCCGAAAGGCTCACGTTGCCGTGATAGTCGGTGGGGCGGTTCAACACCCAGTTAAGGTTAGCGTCAACACCGTCGTTGATGGCGTTGGCATCGATGTTAACCAAAAGGTTTCCCTTATCGCTGGGGAATATGGTCTGGGCAGTCATCGTCACATTATCGGCATGAGACTCTTTGCCCACATGAATCTTGGTGCCCTCGATGAGACGACTGCCCTGAATGAGGTAAGGCATATCGATATCTACCGCTAAGTCCTTATCATTCTCGTTGAAATAGCCATCGATAGTGGCTTTATAAGCGGGCTTCACAGGCAACTTCACATAGGATGAAATGTAGTTCTCAAACTCTTCGTTAGGATCAAC
The DNA here is from genome assembly GCA_937892085.1 of uncultured Prevotellaceae bacterium. GTDB lineage: Bacteria > Bacteroidota > Bacteroidia > Bacteroidales > Muribaculaceae > Sodaliphilus. The sequence goes on along the minus strand of CALAVD010000337.1, from coordinate 8,829 downwards.
CTCGATGTTAAACGCGAAATTGTTGTTACCGGTGGTGGGTGGCGTGTGCCCACTCATGAATTGAGGGAAACACTTCGACGCTATGCTCTTGACGGCTGGGACAAGGCTTGCAAAGTTGTATTGCCCCTCCACGCTGCCGTGCAGGAAGTCGGTGTCGATGGTCATGCGCTTCGTGTCACCGCTATCGCTGGCATCCACCTCAAGGTTGCTCACGTGGAAACCCTTGCCGGTCTGACTGTTGATGAACGACATGTCATCAATCTTCACATGACCAGCCAAGTTATCGATATTGTTGCCCGAAATCGATGCCGCCATGTTCACGTTGAGGGCATTGGCGGAATACTTGTCGGTGAGGTTCAGCTTGGCGAAATTCACCCCTTTGGCTATCAGGTCGAAGGCGTAGGACGAGTTGGCGCCGTCAAGTACTACACCGCCCTTGAGGTCAACCATGCCATTGGGGTCGTTGATGGTGACCATGCCACTATAGTTGTTGTGGTCAACATCCACATCGGCAACGATATTGTGATAGCGGTAACCTTTCAGATCGATGTGGTCAACCTTGCCATTGATGTTACCCACTATATTCTTGTCGCTCAGTAGCGAGGCGTCCACGTTGACATCGGCAGCTACCATGCCCAGCAGGCCCTCCTTGCTTAACGCTCTACCCAGGTTGAAGCCCCCTGAGCTCACACGGGCATTCACGCTCCTGGAGCGGCCATCGGTGTTGTAGGTGCCTTTCAACGCCACGTCGCCCAAGTCGGTGTTGAGCTTGGCGTCGGCAGTGAGGTCTGAAAGGCTGCCCTTAGCGTTGCCCACGAGGTGCACACTGCCGCACTTATCGACTATCGCCTGCGCCTGTGGCGTGAGGTGGGCAAAGTTCTGGGTGAGGCGTGCTATCTCTCCGCGCGACGCCTTCAGGTCGATGTGGCGCACGTCGAAGTCCATCACCCGTGGAGTGCGGAAATTGGTGAACTTTCCTGCCAAGTCGAGCGCCACGTTACCGTTCCGGGCGTTGAGCTGCAGGTTTTTCACGTCAATCATGTCGCGAGTGACAACGGCATCAACGGTGAAATGCACGGGGTCGGCCCACTGCGCCAACTTGGGGACAAAGGTCTTAAAATCGGCTGGCGTGATGTAGTTGTCAGTCATGTCGAGCGTAAGAGGCTGCTGCTTAATCTCATTAATGGCATTTCCCAGCGACGTGAAGTGGAAGGTGGCATCGGCAGGCGCGATGTGCGTGCCAGGCAGGTCAACAACGAGGTCGCTGAACGACGCGCTCTGGTCAGTGATGCTGAACAAGCCTTTCACGTTCTTCACTTGCAGACCGTTTTTCTCGTTCACCGCCAAGCGCTCCACATCGATGATAAAATCGTTGTTCTTGATGCGGGGGAATGATAAATCGGCAACCAAATCGGTGGCATGCAGGTGGTTAGGGTCGAAGACTCCAGGCGACTTGTGAGGCTCGTTTAGAACGTCGTAGCTGATGTCGCAGTTGCGCAGAATGGCGTGCTGAATCTTGATGTCATAAGGCTTGGGGGGCTTGCCAGGTTTGGGCTTGAGCTTATCGATTATGAACTGCAAGTTTGTGGGGCTATCCTTATCGGGGCGCGTCACATGACCATGCAGACCATTGACCTCGGCAAAAGTGAACACCAATTTGCGGTTTATCACCAAGTCATAAAGGCTGATACCTGCGCCCAACTTATCTACGTTGATAAGCTTACCATCGTTTTGGTCGGGAATGTTAACGCCCGTGAGCACCACCTGGTTGAAAGGCGAGATGCTGATGCCATCTATGCTGACTTTGGTATCGAGAAATTCGCTCAACTCGCGCTCGCCAATGGCTTTTATCTTATTCTGGAAATAGGGCATGCTCAACGCAAGATACAGAGCGCTATATGCCACCACGAGCAGCACGACAATCGTCATGAAAGTCGCCCGCAAGGTTTTATAGCTCCATTTCAAAAATTTCTTCATGCCCGTTGCAATGATTCGTTTTACTAAAGTATTACAGCGTCAATGGGCTGCACCTCACCAATGTCAAAACAAGTTTTGTCGCTGGTTTCGGTTGGCACCATTGGTTCAACCATTAATTCACTCTCTAAGATAAGTTAAAGAGAAAATGGTTTAAACTACAAAGTTAGATAGAATTTTTTAAATTACCGACATCACATCGAGAAATTAGTAAAGTTTTTTAAGCATTATTTATAAAACAAAATCGCTAACTGCTCATTAGCAAGCAATTAGCGATTAGAAGCGTGGTCCCACTTGGGCTTGAACCAAGGACTCCCTGATTATGAGTCAGGTGCTCTAACCAACTGAGCTATGGGACCGCTCACGACCCGTTGAGCCGAAAAGCGACTGCAAAATTACATCAAAATTTTGAAATTGCCAAGACGTTTGGCGTTTTTTTATGATTTTTGGATTTTTCTCGCTGTCAATGTCGCTATCAATTACTCGGTATCATTCATGCTCTTCACGCATTCACCCCATCAGCTAAAAGCAAAAAAAATTGATTGTCTCACGACAACCAATCTTAATTAACCTTAAATCTAATACCATGAAAAACACGGTGCAAAGATAGTCATTTTGAGTAACTTCGCAATCATTAGATGGCAAAGTTTGTTGTTGTTTAACATTTTTTAATCCTTTTGTGCCTATTTACCCATTTTTAGTAGTGTTATCACGCCTTCTCGCCCCTCGTTCATGAGCAGGTCAAGAATGCTGAGTCGTGGCGAGAATGAGCCACGACGGTTGCTCCACATCTGGTAATAGGGGACGTCGGCGAGGGGCAGCGTGTCGGGGCGTTTGCCGCCAATTTTTCCACGCAGGTCGAGGGCGCCACCTGCCACCATCGCTGCGATTTGGTAAACATCGCTCACCACGCTGATGTTGATGGGCAAGTCCATAAAATCGGCGATGAGCTGGTGTAGCTCCATATTAAAATCGAGCAGGTGTTGCTGCTTGCCTTCTATAATAATGTGGTGGAGTTCGTCGGCGATAAAGTCGAAGAACGGACTCTTGCCGTAAGACGAATACAGCGCTCCCCAGTGCAGGTGCCGCCAGTTGCCGTGCTCGCTCACTAACACGTCGCGCATAGGTACCGGCATGGCATTGGTGCCGCCCACTAATGGCACAGTGAGTTTCACGGGACCGTTAGGGGCATCGATGACGTAGCGGTGATGGCTGTGGCGCAGCGGCAGGTGACACTCGGTGGCGTCAATCACCACCTCGCCCGCCTTGACCATGGCGGCATAGCACCGCACATCGCCCGCACACATGCTGCCAAGAATCATCCTTGTAAGTTTTAAATGGTAAGTTGTAAGTTGCTGCGCGCACTTTTTATAGCGGTGCGACCCACTCTCTCAACTCTCCCCCTATTTATCAGGATTAGCATCAGTAAAGATGCGGCTCCAGCGTATTTTGCCGTCGAACCAGCCCTTGTCCTTGTCGAACGAGACGATGACAAACATTGGCGTTCCCACGATGTGGTCTTCGGGCACGAAGCCCCAGAATCGCGAGTCGAGCGAGTTGTCGCGGTTGTCACCCATCATCCAGTAGTAGTCCATCTTGAAGGTGTAGCTGCTGGCAGGCTTGCCGTCGATGTAGGCCTTGCCGTCCTTGATGGTGAGATCCACGTTCTCATAGTCACGGATGCAGCGGCCATAGATTTCCTGATTCATCTTCTTGGTGAGGTCGATGGCGACACCCTTCTTAGGAATCCACAGTCCGCCAATGTTGTTGGCGAAGTTGCGACGCGACCAGCCGTAGTCTCTACCCACAGGGTAGATGTAAATGCTCTCGCCATCCTCATAGTCGGAGGGCACGATAGAGCTCACCCAGGAGCAGCCTTCAAGCTTGCCCTTCATCTCATAGGTGAGAGGGGTATTGTGCAGCTTGCCGTTCTCAAGATGGATGTCGTCGCGCGCCATTCCAAGCTCGTCAATCAGGTAATTCTCATCGTAGAAGCCGGTTTTCAGCATCACCTCATAGTTGTATTGCACATTCTTAGGCTCGCTGATAGGCTTGCCGTTGATGTGCACCACGCCGTTCACCAACGAGATTTTCTCGCCTGGCAGTCCCACGCAGCGCTTCACATAGTTCTCGCGGCGGTCAGCAGGGCGCCACAACAGCTTGCCGTACTCCTGCGGCTGGCTGAGCATATACATACGACCGGCATTGTAGGCCATCTCGTAGTACTTGCGCTGCATAAGCGGTGACAGGGAATCAACATTCACCTCCATGTTACTCTGTGAGAGTATCTGCTCACCGTAGCCGTAACACATCTGGTAATAGTCTGTAGGCTGCCAACGTGGCTCGCTCACCACGGTATCGCCTGCAGGGAAGTTAAAGACTACGATGTCGTTGAGCTCTATCTTGCCCAGTCCCGGTGCGCGGCGGTAGTCCCACTGCGGCCATTCTATGTATGACTTAATGCCTCCTACGGGCAGCGTGTGCTGCGTAAGCGGCATGGTGAGCGGTGTCTGTGGTATGCGCGGACCGTAGCTTACCTTGCTTACGAAGAGGTAGTCGCCCGTAAGGAGTGACTTCTCCAAGGAACTGGAAGGTATCACATAGTTCTGGAAGAAGAACAGGTTGATGAAATAAACCGCTACCAGCGCAAACACCAGAGCGTCAACCCATGACATTATCAGACGCATAGGGTTCTCAAGGTCCTTCCACCAGTCCCAGCGTATCTTCTTTGAGATATAGGCATCATAGATGAAAGGAATGACTATGAGTCCGAGCCAGCTTTTCAGCCAGTAGAGGAAGAGCAGGTAAAGCACCATCACGATGATGAACTTTGCCCACTGTACCTTCATGTTCACTTGATTCTTTACTTTCATTATATTCTTGTCTTTTTCTTTTTACCTTTTTTATAATCTACAAAGTTACAAACATTTCCTGAAACCTCAAAAGAAAACATCAAAAATGTTAAGACTGTACACCCACGTCAGCATGCACAAAAAAAGGAAAGCGGAGCACGCTAAGTGTATTCCGCTTTCCTTATTATTATTAATGTCTATGTTTTTTTACGTTGAGGTTTTAAGGTGATGTATGTATTACTTTATATCAACTAAATCGCTGATTATCATACCAGAGGTGTCGCCTGCCACTTGTGCCTTAGCCTTGTCGTCGCCAGTGGTTGGTATGATATAAGTAATGAGACCACCATTCTTCAGATTAGCATGTGCCTCAAAGTACCTCACTCCTGGCCAATAACGCCACTCCACGGTACCTTCCTCTGCATCTATGTCGCGCTGCTCATCAGTAATGCCGCTCCAGTCAATGGCTATTACATCGGCTGAGGTCTTTGAGAGATCGCAAACATAGTAGTAGGATGGGAAGTTCACCTTCGTTTCGCCATAATATGAATCGCAAGGCACCTTGTAGCTTACGCCATCATAGTAGTTTACAGGACTACGATCATAGTGCAGAGGCAACTCATAGGCAGTGACGTTGCCCGTTGCTGGACGGAATGTAAACACTGAACCGCCGTCGATGTATGACATATTGCCTGACTCGGTGTTAAACACTGGGAAGGCGATGCCTGTGTGACCTTGGTGCATCTCATAGAACCGAAGAATATCTTCTGAGTCAATATATGTGGCTACTAAGTTAGTAGTTACGGTACCTTCGTTCACCACCACCTCTTTGAATTGTATTGCTCTGTCATCAGCAGCACGAGAAAGTGTATATACCTTTCCGTTAAGCACAAACATATCATGGTTATGATAGCACTCGTAAATCTTCTGTTGATACTCCTCTTCTGACACTTTTTGCAAAGTAGTATCGCCATAAGTGTTATAGCGTAGATAATCACCTATGGTGAGTTTCACACCCTCTGTAGTAAAGAGGCACATCTCGCCCGTACCATAGTAGTTACCATTGTTGAGCGTAGCATCGTCAGTGAGAATGGTGGCGAGGTATCCGTCAGTAGTTGGAGCCACATACATAGCCTTCGTATCTTCAGGAGAGATAACTGTCTCTACCAGCTCTTCTCCCTCGGCCTTTACCAGTACTATCTGGTTATTGTTATTTACATATACAAAGCCATCCTCGTAAGGCTCTACCAATCCGCAGATGTCAACGTATGACTGATAGTCGCCACGTATCTTAAACTCTGTTGGGGCATTATCCCAAGCAAAGAGTGCACCGTCAGATATACGCATCATATAGTTGCGACTAATCTTGCCATTCATCCCACCAATAGCTTGCTCTCGTGCATCGTTGAGGACGAGTGCTGACACATCGCCCATGAATTCCAGTTTAGTGTCTGACATCCAAAGCCACTCCTCGCCCACACTATATACATAGTCCAGACCTATTGTGAGGTCGTCCTCAAGTGATTTTAAGTAAGCAGAGTCTTCCTCATTCAAGGCACTATATATATCGCTGAAGTCAAAGTTCCACTTTACGTCTTGCAACACCCCCTCGTCAGTGTAATTAAAGAGGAATTTCTCAACTGTCTTGTGCGTGCCATTTTCATCATCAGCCACAAGCAATGATGCGCCCTTTGCCTGAGCACTCTGACTTATGCTACGGAAAGCAGCCTTAGCCTCCGAACTGCTCTCTGCCTTGTATGCCAATGCCAAGCGATTGATGTTTGTAAGGTCTATGTATTCCTTGGCTGTAGCAGCGGCTGATGACTTCACTGCCACGATGCTTGTCACCGTCTTGCCACTGTTGTTAGTAAGCGTCACTGTCTTACCAACTGCAATGGCTGCACTGATGCCATCGGTGATAGTGACATCGCTGCCATCAACGCTTACAGCCCAGCCTGTGGGTATGCCACTGATGGTCTGCTGCGCCCATGCGCCACCCTGCGCCAGCAACAATAATGCTAATATGCTAAGTGTATTTTTCATCTTCATAGTGTTTTTCTCCTATAAAATTATTGGTTAGCTGATTTCATCTTTCATCCCTCATCTCTCATCCACAATCACTTCACAACGGTAAGCTTGCCATTCTTGATATAAACACCAGCCTTATTAGGGGTTGAAGGCAATCTACGTCCTGCAGCATCATACCATACCACTTGTTTCACCTCACCATCGGCAACGGACACTACAGCTGTGCCACCATCGTTATACGTTATAGTGAGCTGCACGTTACCCTCGGGCATCTCAAACTGATAAACATTGTCGCTTACGTTTTGTATTACTATGTTCTCAGCCTCGTCAGCCCAAACTCCTACGCTACCTAAGAGCATAAGAAGCGATATAAGTAAATGTTTTGTCTTCATCATAGTCATTAGTTTTTATTAAGTTATAAATAAGCTTTGATACACCATCAAAGTAACAATATTTAACTGACGTGAGCAAATTATCACCCCAACTCTTAACAAACATTAATTATTTACCCCCCCCCTTTAACACAGGTTAACAAAAAAAAGAACTCAACTACTGTGAGCTGAGTTCTTTTTTCCATTTTCTGTATTTTCCTCTTAGATGTTATGAGGTGATATATAGGCTTTTACAAACGATATTTCACCTCAAAACCTCAAAACCTCAAAATTTGAACATATCGTCAATGGTAAGCAGTCCCTCATGCTGGGCGGTGTACTCTGCAGCAAGCACTGCTCCGAGAGCGAAGCCCTGACGAGAGTGTGCGTCGTGTGTGATGGTTATCTGGTCGGCCTCAGAGTTCCATGTTATGGAGTGTATGCCCGGCACCTCGTCCTTGCGAATGGAGTTGATGGTAAGCTTGTTCTTGTCAGTACCCTCTGCAGGCACCACGGTGCCGTCTGGCTGTGTGAGGGTTCCCATCTGCCAGTCGGTCTTACGGTCAATGTTTGCCACTATCTGCTCTGCCAGCGTGATACCGGTGCCTGATGGATGGTCAAGCTTGTGCACGTGGTGTACCTCAGTCTCCTCCACGTCATACTGCGGGAAGCCGTTCATTATCTTTGCCAGGTACTTATTGACAGCCGAGAAGATGGCCACGCCTATGGAGTAGTTGGATGCCCAGAAAAGAGTCTTGCCCTGCTCGGCACATGCCTTGCGTACATCGTCGCCATGGTCCTTGAGCCATCCTGTGGAGCCGCTCACCACCTTGACGCCTTTCTCCCATGCCTTGAGATAGTTGCCGTATGCCACCATAGGGGCGGTGAACTCTATCGCCACGTCGGCAGAAGCGAAGGCCGGGCTGTCAAAGTCCTGCTGGTTATCCACGTCTATTATACTTACAATCTCATGACCGCGTGAGAGGGCAATCTGCTCTATCATCTTGCCCATCTTGCCATATCCTATTAATGCTATCTTCATTTTCTTATTCTTTTTTTGCTTTTTTAGTTATATATTTGTCTTCGCCCTCACTACAAGCCGTACAACCGTGCTTGTGCTTTGCACAAAACTATTAACAGTAAACCATAAACGGTAAACCGTAAACCGTAAACTAAGAACGAGCCTACCCCTCATACGCCTGTGCCTCTGCCTGTGCTATGATATCCTCACGTGACATCTTGTCGGGAGTAACCACATCGTCAAGGTTCAGGTCGTCTATGGTCTGTTCTATCGCCGACTGCGGGGCATTGCTCTGTGCCTTGATGTCAGCAGCTGCAATGTCAGCGTCTGATGATATCACAATATCGTCAACGGATGGCTGACTGACATCGGGAGCCACGCTGATAGGCTGTTCTTCCATCTTGGTGCGCTCTGTCTTTGCAGCAAAGACAGCATCGACGAACTTGTTGTCGTTGCGCAGGCGCTTCAGCGTGTCCTCACTGGCGCGCTGCTGGCTCTCCTTCTTTGAATAGCCCTTTCCGCTTCCGCACGTCACGCCATCGATGACAACCTTGCTCAGGAACACGGGCGTGGCCTCGTTCTC
>CALAVD010000336.1 GCA_937892085.1 uncultured Prevotellaceae bacterium | reverse complement strand
CGGTCACTCTCAACGATGTCGGCACCTATCCACTGATAAACTGGGTTGCCATCGGTGGTGTTGCCAATCAGGGTGATGGGGTCGCCAGGCCAAGTGCCGCTTGTGGTGAAGTTGGTGCCAGTAGTGCCGTTCCAAGCCCAAACGTTGCACTTAGTCCAACTGAGTGGGGCTATGAAGTAAGCAAACTCCTTGCCCTCAACAAACACTACGCCAGCAGGCAGAGTGTTGATGTCGAAGCCAGTGTCGGTGATGTAAGTGCTGGTTACATCCTCAAAACCACCCTCTTCGGGGTCAAAGGTATAGAATGCTGTGCCAGTGACACCACGAATGTCGGAGGTTTGAACAAAAGGCTCCTCGCCATCGATGCCACCATCGTTGAAGATGATGTTGATAGCATCTTCGTCAAAGCTTTGGGTAAACCAAACCAAGCCGTCAGCGGTGGTGGTGTAGGTCTGAGACGCATCCATCAGTGTGCCAGGCCAAGCGCCATTGAGCGCTGTGCCAGCTCCGTCCCACACATAGAGATAGGGAGCGTCGCCAGTGCTGGTGCGCACGTTAACAGTTACAGTAGCATTGGCTGCTATAGCCACGCAAGCGAGAGCAATAAGCAAAGTAGTGATTTTTTTCATTAATTAAATACAAATTATGGGGTTAATAATATAGTTAATTATGACGTGACTTGCAAATATAGTAAAAAGTGAGTGGAAAGTGCAAATTTTTATCCATTTTTTTTCTAATTGCCTAATAATATGTCATAAATCGCTGTGACATCGGCAGCGGTGACTTCGCCATCACCCGTTACGTCGGCATTGAAGCTATAGGTGTTGCTGTTGCCTAGCAGCACGTTATAAATTTCGGTGATATCAGCAGCAGTGACCACGCCGTCGAGGTTCACATCACCCACGGCAATGGTCACGATGCCACTCTGGTTGTAGTAGGCGCCGTTGACAAATGCGAGGTCGGCGGTTTGCGGACTGCCGTTGTTGCTGAAGATGATGCCCGTGGGGATGTCGTCGCCCACCATGCCACCATCCCATTCCCAGATGTCGAGACCGTTGTAGAGCTTGCTGCCCACGAGGGTGCACGCTTGTCCTGGCCAAGTGCCGCCGGTGTAGTTCTTGTTGCCAAGCTGCGCGTTCCATGCCCAGCAATAGATGGTGCTCGTCCACGAAGCGGGGGCGATGAAATAGGCGTGCAGCTTCTGGGCGTGGCTGGAGCGTATTTTGTAGGTGCGCGTGATGGTGTTCTTCACCTCGCCGCCCTGCAGCACGCCGGCTCGCAGCGTGGTGGTGTGGGTGAAGGTGAGCGTCACGCTGCCTGTGGCGCGAGGACTCGAAGCTGAGGGCGCAGTGCCATCGGTGGTATAGACGATGGTAGCGTTGTTGAACGAGGCAGTGACGGTTACCGTCACTTTGTCGATATACTCGCCGCTTTCTTTGTCCACGCTCAGTGTCGCCACACTGGGGTCAACGGGTTCTTGCTCGGTGATGGTGCGGTCATACACGCCGTCGATATAATAGCCGTGGTTCACGAATTGCAGGTTGGCGGTCTGGTTGTTGCCACTTTGGCTGAAGATGAGTCCCGTGGGCATATTGTTAGCAGGGAACTCTCCGTCGTAGGTCCACTTGAATATGAGGCGTGTGCCGTCGCTGGTCTTGCCCATGAGTTTGGCATTCTGCCCCGGCCAGCTACCTCCAGTGAAGTTAGTGCTGCTGTTCCACACCCACAGAGTGATGAAGGTGTTGCTGGCCGAGGTCTCGTAGAAGACGCTTAGCTCATCATCGTTGATGGTGGGGTTGTATATCTCAAGATTGTCGATGTCGATACTTCCGCCACTGCTGCTGCCACCGCTCACAAATTCGGTGCTTGGGTCGCCATCTTCCTCGGTGCCGTCGTAGGCGAGCAGGGTAGGGGTGACCTTGCTGGTAGCATAGAGGAAGGGACCGTCGTCGCCTATCTTGCCGGGACCGTTGAGCACATAGATGCGCATGTTGCCCTTGCCGCTGAACGCTGGCGTGGTGAGGGTGCCACTTGTCACGGTGATAGAGTTTCCGGTAATCACATCGGTGTAGGTGCCGTTGAGCACACCTGTGAAGGTGGCGCCAGCGTTGAGGGCGATGAGCGCGTAGCTGTCGATGTCGCCATTAGTGTAGCGGCGTTTGAAGGCATAGCCGCCGCTCGACGAGCATCCGCTCTTGCTGTACTGACCCTTGCGCAGGGCAGGCACGGCGGCGCGTATCTTGTTGAGGCGCTGCAAGTGTTTCACCAGCGGACGGCTCAGTGTTGCCGCCACGTTGCCTGTGGCATCGCTGTATTCTCCAAAGTCGGTGGTGGTGACATCGCCCTTGAGGTAGCCGCCATAGTAAGCGCGCCCGCTGCTCTTGAGGGTGATGTTGGTGCCTTCGTCGATGCGCGCTCCCTTGCGGAACTCTATCTCTCCTCCCTGGAAGAGGCACGGTATGCCTCGCATGGTGAACATTAGCGAGAGGTTCTCGGCCCACTGGTCGGTGCCGCCGTCGAAGCGGTTGAAGCTGTCGGGTCCGTAGTCGTGGCTCTCCACGTAGTTGACGTTGAACGTGGCGTCGTTATAGAGGTAGTCCTTGTTGAGCACTCCCCACACGCGCCCGGCGTTCTGGAAATTCCAGTGCACGGTGAAGTCGATGACGTTAAGGCCGCTCGACTGGCTGTAGTCAGGGGTGTGGTAGTTGTTGCCCTCGAGCATGGCGTTGTCGCTGTGAGGCTGTGCGCTCTCGCTAAGGTTGGCGTTGTGCTCAGCGAGACACAGCTTCTGGTTGTCGAGAGTGGCAGGGTCGGTGCTCTCATACACCTCCACGCTGTTCCAGTAGTCAGTGTCGTTGTTCCACTGGTTGAGCAGAGTGGGGGCGCTCTGCCAGGTGTAGAAATAGGGTGAGAGTGAGGGCTGCCCGCGGTAGGTCACGTCGCTGAAGCGGGCGCACACCTCGGCAAACATATAGAACTGGCACCCGTTCAAGCGCTTGCTCTTGTATTGCTCGCCCAGTGCCTTGAAAGCGGGGACAAAAGCTGCGTTGAACGACAATCGCGAGATGTGTCCTCCAGTGTCGATGCGGAATCCGTCAACCCCCATCTTTATGAACTCTCCGTAGCAATTGATGAGGTAGTTGTAGGTTTGAGGATTCTCGGTGTTGAGGTCCACGCAGTCGCCGGCAATCTGCGCCCACCAGCGGTTAGGCTCGTCCCAGTTGAAGTTGCCATAGTGATGCCACAGGTTGTGGGTGTCGTGGTTGATGCCGTCGGTGTTCTTCATCTTGGTAAGGCGGTCGCTGTACTGCGCGCTGCCACCCAAGTTACTATAGTTGTCCTGCAGTAGTCCGCCTTGCGAGATGGTGTAAGGCACCATGCACTGGTTCATGTCGCTCTGCGGCACGCTGTAGTCGCGGTTGAAGAGCTTGCACAGATTCTCCTCGCCAAAGTTGCCGGAGTGGTTGATGACAATGTCGAGTATCACCTTCATGCCTCTCGCATGGGCAGCGTCGATGAGGTCCTGGAACTTCACATCGTCGCTCTCTAAGCGCTTATCAACATGGCTCATGTCCATAGCGTGGTAGCCGTGATAGTCGTAGCCCGACGCATTCTGAACTACAGGTGTAATCCATATTGCAGTAAATCCTAATGCCTTGATATAGTCGAGTTTCTCGATGAGTCCTTTAAAGTCGCCTCGCCACTCGGGGTCCTGGTTGGCGACGTTGCCGGCTTTGTCGCCGTCCCAGCAGTAGGTGTTGTTGCTCGCGTCGCCATCGTAGAAACGTGTGGTCATGGCAAAATAGATGGTCTCGTCGCGAAAGTCGGTGCGACCACCCACAAATGTCGTCTCGGCCCAACCAGCAACAAAGGCGATGGCAAATAACGCCAAAATCAAAAATCTTTTATATAAAATATCGATTTTCATGCTATATGGTATTTTTTGTGCGAGCAAAGTTATAAAATTATAATTAAATGTGTGAATTATTAAGTCGGATAGAAGATGATTGTGAGTGCAAACGTTTACAATACACACATCGCATTAACCCTACCAGCTTCGGGCATTGTATTTTCCATTGGTGTCTATCATGTGAAATAGACTCACCCAATTTCTAAAATAGTATTTTTATGCCATATTTTTTGTTTTTTCTTGGTTGATATTTTTTTTTATTCTATCTTTGCACGAAGGAAAGAATACTAAATAAACTCAAATAAAATTATCCTTAAAACAGAACAAAACAATGAAGAATAAGAAAGAACGACTGCAATTGATAGTTAATCTGATAAAGAAAAACTGCATAGGAAGTCAAAATGAACTGGCCGAACTGCTTGAGAGCAATGGCTGCAAAGTGACACAGGCAACACTGTCGCGTGATTTGAAATCGATGAAAATCACAAAAGTTGCCACTAACGACGGAGGCTACATGTATATCATACCCGATAACAACGACCTCCAGGATCAGCTGCTGATGAGCGGCCGCAACAGCCTCACCGTGCAGCAGCAGGTGGGATTTGTGTCGATAGCGCTATCGGGACACATGGCAGTGATCAGGACCCGCAACGGCTATGCGGCAGGCTTGGCCTACGATATCGACATGAGCCGTTCGGACGAGGTGCTTGGCACGATAGCAGGTGCCGACACGGTGTTTGCCATATTACGTGAGGATGTTTCTCATGAAGAAGCGTTGAAGTTCTTTTCGAGATTTGTGCCTCTTGATAGAATAGTTGTTAAATGATTAAAAACCAAATAATAAAAATACTATGATAGACATAGGAATAACAGGTGGCGAGAGTAAGATAGCAGGTGAACTGGTGAGATTGCTAATCAATCATCCCGATGCCAGTGTGAAATGGGTAAGCAGCCACTCTGAGCATGGCAAGCTCGCAAGAATCCACAAGGGCTTGACAGGCGAGTGCGACTTGGAGTTTAGCGAGCCGCAAATTGACGATGTGGAGCTGATATTCAACTGCGATTCTTACGATAGCCTGCTCTGTGACGAGGCATTAGCCGCCAACGACCAGCTGCGAGTCATCGAACTCTCGCGCAGCTACAGCTTCGTGCCTGGCGGTGGCATGTATGGCTTGTGTGAGATAAACCGCAAGTTTATGGTTCACGACTGCTATGGTTACGTACTGGTGCCTTCGGCTGAGGCGATGGCGGTGCTGCTGGCGTTAGTGCCATTGGCAAAGAATCAACTGCTTAAAGGCGATGTTGACGTTACTGTTAATTTCTATAATTGCTTCAACAATAACATCAATATTGATTCTATCAAGCAAGAGATTCTCACTGTTACAAGGGCGTTAGACGATAACTTCACTGGAAATGTGAATATCAAGGAGGATAGTGGAGCTTCGTCGCGCGGACTCAAGGCTCATGTTGAGGTGTCGGCACAAGCCGATATCGACAGTGTGAATGACTTGTTTGAGAAATATTACGACGACCATAGCTTCACCTTCGTGGTAAACCATGAGGTGGAAGATGCCGACGTGACTAACACCAACAAATGCCTCTTGAACGTGGCAAGCAATGAGGGCCGGCTTCATATCACATCGGTTATCGACGCTCTGCTAAAAGGCTCGGCGGGTAATGCCGTTCATGTGATGAACCTGCTCTTCGGGTTGCATGAGAAAGCGGGCTTAGCGCTTAAAGCTCAAGTCTTTTGATGAATGCTGAGACCCAATCTTTTTCTCATCACTGCTTTTCAGACACACGAAACAAAGAACTAAAAAATTAGAAAATAATGTCAGTAAACAAAGTTATTCTTTTAGGAAATGTGGGGCGCGACCCTGATGTGCGCTATCCGTCACAAGGGCAAACGGTGGCATCCTTCCCCTTAGCCACCAGCGATCGAGCTTACACCACCTCGTCGGGGGCACAGGTTCCTGAGCGCACCGAGTGGCACAATATAGTGATGTGGGGACGCAATGCCGAGATTGCCGAGAAATACATCCGCAAGGGCACCAGGCTCTACATCGAAGGCCGTCTGCGCACTCGCAACTGGGAAGACAAGAACAAAATCAAGCGCTATGTGACAGAGATTTATGTTGATTCGTTTGAGATGCTCGGCGGTGGCAGCGGTCAGCGCCCTGAGGGTGGCGCCCAGCAGCAGGCTCAGCAGCCGGCTCAGCAGCCCACGCAGCAAGTCGCTCAGCCTGCGCAGCCCGTAGTGCCTAACAACACAACCGCTGAGGGTGACGTAGTTCCATTCTGATAGAGCATCACTTCAGTTGGGATTTCACCAAGAAATCACACGGCGACAGCTGCTTTTGTGCTCATAAAGTTCACTTTGCACTCGCTTTAGGGTACTATTTTTTGAAAAAAAAGGCAATTTCGTGGAAAAATATTTGCCAGTTCAAAAAAAAGCAGTACCTTTGCATCGCTTTTACGGAGATTCGCTAGCTCAGTAGGAAGAGCACAACACTTTTAATGTTGGGGTCCTGGGTTCGAGCCCCAGGCGGATCACTACCAAAAACGGCCAATTTGCTCCATGCAAGTTGACCGTTTTGTTGTTTCTATTAATTGGTTGCGGTGGAGAGCACTTGCTCTCGGAATATTTGTTCTTTCTTTAGGCGCTCGTAGGTTTTTTTGCTGGCGGCTTGGTGTGACTCTTTCTTGCTGTAGCCTTCGCCGTCGGCGGCAAAGATTCCTCCTAAGAGCACTGCTGTTCGGAACACTGGGTTGCCCTGCGCGTCGTTCATGGTGTCGATGAGCTGGAACTCGATTTGCACTCTGTACTTCTGTGTCCACTCGATGAGTCGCGACTTGTAGTTTTGCTCGGTTTTGACGAGTTCATTAAGGTTGAGCTTGTCGGTGATGATTTTCTTCTCGATAAAATCTTTGCAGGCTTCGTAGCCTCGGTCGAGGTAGATGGCTCCCACAAGAGCTTCCATGGCGTTGCCGCTGATGTAGGAGTTGTGGCTCGACGAGTGGGTGGATGCTCTCACGTGGGT
>CALAVD010000335.1 GCA_937892085.1 uncultured Prevotellaceae bacterium | reverse complement strand
ACATTGCCGAGCGTGAGCATTTTATTCAAAACCTGACAACAACAAGAAAAGATTAATAGAAGAATAATTTTTTGTTGAATTTGTACCTCTTTGCCCAGTGTTTGTTTGATAATAATGCGATTAAAAACAAAAATCGCTGAACAGTTACCACAAGACGCCATTTTGTGAAAAAACTCAAAACTGAAAACTCCTAACTACCTCAAAAAATTTCATTTTCTGAAGTTTTATTATTACTTTTGCAAGTTGAATTAAATTGCAAGAACAAAAACTAAGATAATGAAACGTTTTTTCGCACTATTAGTTAGCTGTGTAGCATGCATCTCTATGTGGGCGCTACAGGTCAACAACACAGCAGGAAGCCTGTCAACACTCGTTGACGACACATCAATCACTTCACTCACTGTCACCGGCACTATCGATGCCCGCGACTTTAAGTTTATTGCCGACAAGCTCAACGACTTGACACTCCTAAACTTGGGTAACGCTGAGATTGTGGCTTATAGCAACGCTAAGTCGCCAGTATTCCTCGCTATCGACACCTACGATAGCAATGCCATTCCCGCTACAGCTCTGATGAACAAGAAGCTGCGCAGTGTGACGTTGCCGAAGAACATCACCAAGATTGGACAGGCGGCTTTTGCTGGATGCAAGCAACTCGAATTTCTCTCGCTACCAAGCTCTCTCGAAGTGATAGAGTCCTATGCCTTCACCTCATGCAATATGCTCAAGAGCATCAGTTTGCCATCTGGCTTGCAGACTCTTGGTGAAGGTGCCTTCTCACGCTGCAATGAGATCAAGACGGTTACCATATCCCCCGACGACTCATTTACCGTGGGGAAAGACGCTTTTCAAGACTGCGCCAAACTCGCGAGTGTGACACTTGGCGACAACGTCACAACAATAGGCCCTGGTGCGTTTGCTGGTTGTGGCGCCTTAAAATCGATAAAACTCAACCCCACATCTCACCTCACCACTATTGCCGAGGCGGCTTTCGCCAGCTCGGGAGTTGAGGAGATGTCGCTCAATAAGTGCAATGAACTCAACTCCATAGGCATGTGGGCGTTTGCCAACACACCCCTCACTTCGGTCACTCTGCCACAATCGTTAGAGTCGCTCGGTGATGGCGCGTTCTACTACAATCTCGACCTTGAGCAGATTGACCTGCCCTCGAGCATCACCAACCTGAGCAACTATCTGCTCGCCGGCAACAACGCCGTTGATGTGGAACAGCCCGTAAAGGATGGCGTGACACACATCGGCGACTATGCTTTCTACAACTGGGACCAGATTCGCGACTTCACTTTCCCCGAGAGCGTGCAATATGTGGGCACTATGGCAATGGCAGGGCAGACGAGCCTCGAGCAAGTCACCGCTCGCCCCATTGATGTTCCCGAACTTGGCGACAACGTGTGGGAGGGAGTGGATCAGCCAAAAATCCCACTCTACACCGACCCATCGGTAGCCGATGACTACAAAGCTGCCGAGCAGTGGAAAGAATTCGCCATCCGTCCCGATTCTCCTCCCACCAGCATTGATGAGAGCCTTGCCACAAATGACTTGCAGGTGAAGGCTCATTTCGAGGGCACTATGCTCATCGTGAATGCCAGTGCCGTGATCTCCAGAGTCTCGATTTACGACACCAACGGAGTGCTGCTGAGCGCTGCCACTCCCTCCAGCGAGCAAGCGCAGCTCAACACCATCAACTTCATCGGCAAGTTCTATATCGTGAACGTGATTCTTGAAGGTGGCGCTCAACGCTCGTTCAAACTCGTGCGTAAGTAAAGCTCTATAGCATTGCATTGTCAGCTTGTTTACTCGTCAGCTTAAAACTATGGGAAAAAACAAACTCAAGAAATTTGCCGATATGGAGACCTTCGCGTGCGTCTTCCAGTACCCTTTTGCCAAGCTCAAGGAGGCACCGTTCACCATGCGTGGCAAGTGGAACGAGCACTATTTCCATAACACCAACCCCATAGTGCTTGAGCTGGGATGCGGCAAGGGAGAGTATGCCGTGGGGCTTGGCAAGAAGTTCCCCGGCAAGAACTATATTGGCGTTGACATCAAGGGAGCGAGAATGTGGACTGGTGCTAAGGTGGTGGAGCAAGAAGGCATCAAGAATGTGGCGTTCCTGCGCACCAGCATCGAGTTTATCGACCACTTCTTTGAGCCAGGTGAAGTGTCGGAGATTTGGATCACCTTCCCCGACCCGCAGATGAAAAACGCCAACAAGCGCCTCACCGGCACACGATTCCTGAACAACTACCGCAAGATTTTGGTGCCCGACGGACTCATATACCTCAAGACCGACAGCCCGTTCCTCTACACCTACACACATGAGCTCACTAAGCTCAACAATCTCGACACTGAGGTTGACACTAACGACCTCTATGCCAGCGGACTTGCCGACGACATCCTCGAAATCAAGACCCACTACGAGCAGCAATGGCTGCAACGTGGGCTCACTATCAAGTACATCAGCTTCCACCTGCCGCAGGAGGGAACGCTGCAAGAGCCCGACATAGAGATTGAGCACGACACCTACCGCAGCTACGGCCGCGGCGAGATACAGATGCCCAAGATATTTGAAAATAAACAAGAATAATACTATTAACACCATTATGACAGAACTATATCCATCACTAATACTCGACGCTCTGCGCACGGTGCGCTATCCAGGCACGGGCAAAGACATCGTCACTATGGGAATGGTGGAGGACGACATACGCATCGACGGCAACAGGGTGTCTTTCTCGCTCATCTTCCCTAAGAAGACCGACCCTTTCATCAAGTCGATAGTTAAAGCCAGCGAGGTGGCTATCAACACCTACATCAGCCCAGAAGTGGAAATCAAGGGCAACATTGCCGTGAAAACGCCCGACCCCGAGGCAATGCCCAAAGCCAACGAGCCACTGCCGGGCGTGAAGAACATCATTGGCGTGTCGAGCGGCAAGGGTGGTGTTGGCAAGTCAACGGTGGCTTGCAACCTCGCCGTGGCACTCGCCCAGCAGGGTTACCGCGTGGGTTTGCTCGATGCCGACATCTTTGGCCCCTCAATTCCCAAAATGCTTGGCATTGAGGACGAACAGCTTTACATGGAAGAAGTTGACGGACAGAAACTCATCGTGCCTGCCGAGAAATATGGCGTGAAAGTGCTGTCAATAGGTTTCGTGGTAAGCAAGGACCAAGCCGTGCTGTGGCGTGGAGCGATGGCAAGCAACGCCCTCAAGCAGCTCATCACCGAAGCTAACTGGGGCGAACTCGACTACTTCATCATCGATATGCCTCCTGGCACCAGCGACATCCACCTGACGCTGGTTCAGACGCTCGCTATCACTGGCGCTATCGTGGTCACCACACCTCAAGAGGTGGCACTCGCCGACGCACGCAAAGGAGTGTCGATGTTCATGGGCGAACACGTGAACGTGCCTGTGCTTGGCATTGTCGAGAACATGTCGTGGTTCACTCCCGCAGCGCATCCCGATGAGAAATACTACATCTTCGGGCGCGACGGCGGCAAGAACCTTGCCCAAGCACTCAACGTGAAGCTGTTAGGACAAATTCCCCTCGTGGCAACAATCTGCAAGGGCGGCGACGACGGTGTGCCCGTAATCCTCGAGAACTCCGTCTCGGGAGTGGCTTTCATGAAACTCGCTACCGCCGTGGGCGAAGCCGTTGACGAGCGCAACGCCACCCTACCCCCTACAAAGCGGGTGATAACGCATTGATAAAGCTGACGAGCGAACAAGCTGACAAGGCAATAGATTTTAGCTTATCCACAAACTAAGAACTAAAAACTAAATACTTTATTATTATGAAAAAGATTTTATTACTCACAGCAATGGTTGCACTGCTACTGAGCGGATGCAACAAAGTGCCCATCTCGGGACGCAATCAATTGAATCTGGTATCTGACAGCGAAGTGCTGGCATCGAGCCTCGCTTCCTATAAGGAGTACATCAGTAACGCTCCTAAGTCAACACAGACAGTGAAGAGCGAACAAGTGACCCGCGTGGGAAGCAAGATTGCCGCCGCAACAGAGTATTACCTCAACACTCATGGCATGAGCGACCAAGTGAAGAATTTCTCTTGGGAGTTTAACCTCGTTAAAGACAGCCAGCTCAACGCATTCTGTATGCCTGGTGGCAAAATCGTCGTCTATGAAGGTATCATGGGAATCATCGCCAGCGACGACGAGCTCGCTGTAGTGCTCGGGCACGAAGTGGCTCACGCCGTTGCCAAGCATAGCAATGAGCGCCTAAGTCAGCAAAAGGCTCTTGAGTATGGCGGCGCAATCTTGGGTGCTATCACTCAAAATGCAAGCCAACAGACCCAAAACCTTGCAGCTCAAGTGTTTGGATTGGGTGCAAACTATGGTGTTATGCTACCATTCTCGCGCAAACATGAGACTGAGGCCGACAACATTGGCCTCGTGCTGATGACAATGGCAGGCTATAACCCCGACTGCGCTCTCACCTTCTGGCAGAAGATGAGCGCTAACAGCACCAATACTAAAGCCGAGTTCATGAGCACGCACCCCAGCGACGCTACACGCATCGCCAACCTCCAGAAGCAGTTGCCGCAGGTAAAAGCCAACTACAAGAAAACTATAAGCTTATAAGCGTTTCTATCCACTTAGCAACCATCGCAAAGCAAGCAGCCAAGCGATGGTTGCTTCTTTGTCTTGGTTTATTCCACAAAAAGGCGTAAATTTGCAATCATGAAAAAGATAACACTTCTCTTCGCGGTATTGAGCCTCGCCCTCGCTCCTGCCGCCGCACGTGGATTGAAGGGCAAAGTGATATATGTGAACCCAGGACATGGGGGATGGACGGTCAACGACAGGCCACACGCCACCGTCAACTATGAAGCGATGGACACCATGAGCTTCTTTGAGTCGAAAACATGCCTATGGAAAGCGCTGGAGCTGCGCAACCGTCTGGAAGAAGCAGGGGCTAAGGTGGTAATGTCACGCACTCGCAACGGATGGGTAGCACAGGGCGACAAGAACGCCACGGTTAACGACCGCTTCGAGACACTGGCCGACGAGAACGGCGAGCAACAGCTTATCACCCTGCAAAAGATTGCCTGCCAAGTGGATTCTATCAAACCCGACTATTTCATTGCCTTGCACAGCAATGCCACTGGCGGCGGCGACGGCAAGACGGTGAACTACCTGCTCTACATGTATCGTGGCGAGACAGGCAACGACTATGCCAAGGGAAGCATCGACCGTGCCAAGGTGGCATTTCCATTAGTGTATGACAATCCCTTGACGGTATGGACGGTGAAAGAGACCGACCGTTACATTGCTGGCGACCTCTCATGGATGGGTGGCACACCTCCAGGGGAGCCTAATGTGCTGGGCTACACAGGGTGGCTTGCAGTGCTCAAGCATAGTGTACCGAGCTTCCTGGTAGAAGGGTCGTTCCACAGCTATCAGCCCGAGCGACAGCGACTGATGAACCGCGACTACTGCCGCATGGAGGGCATACGCCACTTCCGCGGCATCAACGCATGGTTTGGCGGCAAGCCCGAGAAGCACGGCTACATAGCTGGCACCATCAAGAGTGCCGACGAGAAAGCCATCAACCCACGTTTCAACTACAAGGAAGACACCGACGACCAATGGATGCCACTCAACGGTGCTATCGTATATCTGCTCGACTCGCGAAATGTGAGAATACGCCACTACAAGGTAGATAACGAGTGGAACGGCTTCTTCGGGTTCTTCTACCTCAAGCCTGGCAAATACACGCTAATCTATGAAGTGCCAGGCTATGAGACCATTACCGAACAAGTTGTGGTAAAGAAGGACGAGACCACCTACTGCAAGCCTCGCCTTCACCGCAACACCGCTGCTATAAGTCAATAAAAATAATGCAAAATATCCGGGCTCATCATGAAGCATCGCAAAATAAAAAAGATATTACTCTGGTGTCTTGCTGTCACGGCATTGCTGGCGATAATGGCGCTTGTGGCTTCGAGCTTCTACATGCTCCACTTCGCCCTTGAGCCGCAGCGCCGCAGCCACCAGGAGGCTATGGAGCGATTCTATAAGCGCGAGCCGGCGAGCCTCAAAGTGTGGGTCGATTCGCTGGAGCAATGCCAAGCCTTGTGCGACACGAGCATCGTCGTTGATGGCAGAGGTAAACTCTCAGCACTATACATCGACGGCGACAGCGCCACCAACCGTGTGGCGGTGCTGCTACATGGCTACAACGACCGCGCCGAGTCGATGTTGCACATTGCCTATATCTACAACCACGAGATGGGTTTCAACGTGCTGCTGCCACACTTCTACGGTCATGGCGAGAGCGATGGCGACCACATCGACATGGGATGGCTCGACCGCCACGACATGCTGCAGTGGATGCAACTCGCCAACGACATGTTCAAGGGTGACTCCACGCAGTGTCAGATGGTGGTCCACGGCATCTCGATGGGGGCAGCCACCACCATGTGCATCAGCGGAGAGCAGTGCCCTGCCTACGTGAAATGTTTTGTAGAAGACTGCGGCTACACCAGCGTGTGGGACGAGTTCAGCGGTGAGCTTAAAAACCAGTTCGGGCTACCGTCGTTCCCTCTCATGAACCTCACCAGTGCCCTGTGCAAGTTGCGTTACGGGTGGACCTTCGGCGAGGCATCGCCACTCGAGCAAGTGAAGAAATCGACAGTGCCCATGCTCTTTATCCACGGCGACGCCGACACCTTCGTGCCTTTCGCCATGCTCGACCGTCTTTACAATGCCAAGCAGCAGGGCTACAAAGAGAAATATGTCGCCCACGGCACCGAGCACGCCCGAGCCTACACCGACCATCCCGAGCAGTACACCCAGCGGGTGAAATCTTTCGTAAATCGCTTCATAAATTAGCTGATATTTATCTCGTTTTTCTATACAACTATAATATCTGAGTGCACTTTAAAAAGTGGCATTTTGTGCTGATTCAAATATTCA
>CALAVD010000334.1 GCA_937892085.1 uncultured Prevotellaceae bacterium | reverse complement strand
CGGGAGATTGCGAGACTGACGCTCGCAATACTTTGACACCATCCTCGCTTGGTGATGGTGGTTGCGAGGCTGACGCTCGCAATACTTTGACACCTTCCTCGCCGGCTGGAGATTGCGGCTCTCCTTGCCACTGTTGCTCGTCTTGCCACTGTTGCTCTTCTTGCTGCTCTTTTTCCTCTTGGGACAATTTTGATTCATTTTTTTCTTCACTGTTGATGGTAGCGAGAAGACGGTGGACTGTTGACTTTGAGGTGTTGCAATGAGCTGCGATGTTTCGGATTGACCATCCTCTTGCGAAAGTGTCGTGTATGAATGCTAATTTCTGCTCATCGCATGCGTTGAGAGGCACATATAATAGTTGTGTCTCGCTCACATTATCGTCGACATGCTCAAACCGCAAGCACTTGCTTCCGATGACAAACTCCAGATGGCGCTTTAAAGCTTCCTCGTCATAGCCATTGGCTCTTGCATCGTCAACGATTTTCCAGCACGACTCATCATCATAAAAAAGCTTCATCTTATATGTGGTGACGAGTTCGCTATATGCTCTAAGCTGCGAGTTCCTTGCCTTGAGCTGTTTTATATAGTGAGTGGCGCCGTTGATTTGGTTGATTGTGGAAGGGATTTCACTTAAAGTGAAAATTGAATCGAAAGCATAGGCGAGCTGTCGGTCACCCGTGAGGTGCTTCATGGCGAGAGGAGTTCCCTCCTGGTGATGAGAGGCATGTGCTACGACAAGAATTGAGACGTGGTACTGGTTGAGGAGTTGTCGTAGCCTTCTCAGCACTACGTGCGTCTTGTTGCAGCTTTTCAAAGGACAAATCTGTGCTATGTCGTCGATGACGATGACTGGAGCTTTGAGGTAGTAGATGTCTCTCTCAATACTATCGAGAATTGTCTTGTAGTTAATCATTTCTTCTGACGAAGTTTCTTGGTCGAAATGCCTGATGAAAAGATTGTCGGGCACCATTCCCTGAATACAGGACCACCCCCTTTGGAAATAATTGTGCATCATATTCTCGAGGTCGAAATATAGAACATCTCGTCCATTGTTGGCGACTTCACTTGCAATGTCGAGAGCGAGAGTTGACTTGCCGACGTTAGGGTCCCCGAAAAGGCACACGCACTCGTTCTCATACCAGATGTCTCGCCATAGCGGCTTTGCATCTCGAATCTGTCTTTCGTTTATGGAATCGTTTCGGAAATGGAAGATAGATTTTGGTAGTCTCATGTCGGCCAGTTCGTGCGGCAGTTCCTTGCCCCATTGGTCGATATAACCTATTTGCTTGAGTTTATCCTCGCAAGCTCTGAGGAACTGTGCATGTATGCTTGATAGAGGTTGTGTTGCCATAGTATTGTTTTTTTAGTTTAGAGATTTTTTGTGCGAAGTTAGTGTGAGGAAAACAGAGGCATCAATATTGAAAAAACACATTATCTTATTGCTTTGACAACACAACAAGCAGAACTATTTTCGCCAAGTGGTACTTGGCGGCCATCAGACGGAAAGTGAGGGAGGAAAATCGGCGCAATGCTGCATAAATATAAAAAGGGTGAGCCAGAATTTTGACACACCCTCGTTTAATCTATAACAGAAGAAAGAGCTATTTCTCGGCTACTATTTTGCAGATTTCAACAATTGTCATCATTGCTTTTTCCATTGCCTGTATTGAGACGTACTCGTATCGTCCGTGCATGTTCATGCCTCCGGCGAAGATGTTGGGGCACGGTAGGTTCTTGAACGAGAGCTGTGCTCCGTCGGTGCCGCCGCGTATGGGCTGCACTTTGGGCTTAACAGCAGCTCGCTCCATGGCTTGCTCGGCAGTGTCGATGATGTGCATCACAGGCTCAATCTTCTCTCGCATGTTGTAATACTGGTCTTTGAGTTCCACGGTGGCGATGTCGCCGTAGGTGCCGTTGATGAAAGCGACGATGCGCTCCACCTCGGCTTTGCGTTGCTCAAAGCGCTTGCGGTCGTGGTCGCGGATGATGTAGGTGAGTTTGCACTCCTCAACTGTTCCCTCGATGCCCACGATGTGGTAGAAACCCTCATACTTCTCGGTGGTGGCTGGGGTCTGGCTCTCAGGCAGCAGCGACATGAGTTTGTTGCCCACAAGGATGGCGTTTATCATCTTGTTCTTTGCCATACCGGGATGCACGTTTAGCCCCTTGATGGTGATTTTCGCGCTTGCGGCGTTGAAGTTCTCAAACTCCAACTCTCCCTCTGCACCTCCGTCCATGGTATATGCCCAGTCGCAGCCGAATTTCTCCACGTCAAATTTATGTGCTCCGAGACCTATCTCCTCGTCGGGGTTGAAGCCTATGCGAATCTTGCCGTGCTTCACCTCGGGATGCTGCTGGAACCACTCGATTGCAGTGACTATCTCGGCTATTCCAGCCTTGTCGTCGGCACCGAGCAGTGTTGTGCCGTCGGTAACGATAAGGTCCTGTCCGATGTGGTCGTTGAGTTCAGGAAACTGCACCGGGTCGAGGACGATGCCATCTTTCTCGTTGAGGGTGATGGGACCGCCAGCATAATTCTCCACGATGCGTGGCTTAACATCCTTGCCGCTCATGTCGGGAGCGGTGTCCATGTGAGCGATGAAACCCAAGGTGGGAATAGTCTTGTCGGTGTTAGCTGGCAGTGTGGCATAGAGGTAGCCGTTGTCATCGAGCTCCACCTCGCTCAGCCCCATTGCCTCAAGGTCATTCTTCAGTTCCTTGGCAAACACCATCTGAGTTGGTGTAGAAGGAGTTACGCCAGTGTTCTCGTCACTGGTAGTTTCAAACTTCACATACTTGATAAAACGTTCAATAAGTGGTGTCATAATGATATTTTTAGTTAATAAATGATTTGTCTTTATTTCCTTGCAAAAATACAACAAAAAGCATAAACTGCCAAAAGAATTGTGCAGACTGCCGCAGTTACAATATTTTTTTGTAGTTTTGTGGCTTGAATATGGGTACTGACAAGACACATAGATTTCACCACGACGTGAGCGGCATAGAGCTGCCCAAGCGATTTACCTACCCCATGCACTACGTGCCTCATGAGCTGTGCAAGATAGCAGCTCGCGAGGTAATGGACTATGCGCTGAGCCAAGAGCAGTGGCGCGACGAGCTATTAGCTGGCAAGATGCTCGGTGTGCTGGTGGTGAAAGATGGCGACGGCGCTCTTGGCTACCTCGCCGCCTACTCGGGTAACCTTGCCCACAACGGCGAGAACCCCTACTTTGTGCCTCACATCTACAACCTGCTTGAGCCGCAGGGTGTGTTCCGCACCGGGGAAGCCGAAATTTCTAAAATCAACGAACAAATCAAGAAACTTGAAAACTCTCCTAAGAAGAAAGAATTAGAAGAGTTGCGGCAAGCCACAATTACGAACCAAAGCATAGAAGAGAGCGCAATGATAAGCACTCACGAAAAGGCTAAAGCCCGCCGCGACGAGCTTCGAGCAAAGTGCGGCATCACGCAAGAACAGGCGAGACAGCTCATCAAGGAGAGCCAGTTCCAGAAAGCCGAACTGCGCCGCCTCAAGAAGCGTCACCGCATGGAACTGGAGCAGCTTGACCGGTGCCTGAGCGACCTTGATGCGACCCTCAACAACCTTAAAACAGAACGCAAAGCCATGAGCGAGAGGCTGCAACGTCAGCTGTTCAAGCTTTTTGTGGTGCGCAACGCACGAGGAGAGAGCATGGACGTGGCGACAATCTTTGAGCACCGCCTGCACCGCTTGCCACCAGGAGGCACCGGCGAGTGCTGCGCGCCCAAGCTGCTGCAATATGCGTTCCTGCACGACCTCACGCCCGTGTGCATGGCAGAGTTCTGGGTAGGACAGTCGCCACAGGGCGAAGTGCGTCATCAAGGCCACTACTACCCCGCCTGCCGCAGCAAGTGCCTGCCGTTGCTGGAGTTTATGCTTCAAGGTCTTGACGTGGAGAGCAATCCACTCATCATCCCCCCAAGCGACAACGAGGTGAGAGTGCTTTACGAGGATGAGTGGCTCATTGTTGTCGATAAGCCCGCCGGAATGCTTACTGTGCCCGGCAAAGAGGAAGAAGCTGTATCATTATTAGAAACATTGCAAAACATATCAACCAAGGAACCCTCGAACGCCGTGCTTACGGCGCAATACACCAACAACGCCCCGAACAGAACCATCCTTGAGGTGCATCGTCTTGACCAAGCGACGAGCGGACTTGTGGTCTTTGCCAAGACGCGCAAAGTGCAGAGCGCACTTCGCAAGCAGTTTGAGCGACGCACGGTTAGCAAGACCTACCTCGCCCTGCTCGCCGGCACACCAGCTAAGAAAAAAGGCACCATTGTGCTGCCACTGCGCCCCGCCCTCGACGACCGTCCTCGGCAGGTGGTAGACCTGGAGAACGGCAAGCAAGCCATCACGAAATATCGTGTGCTGGAATACCGCGGCGACCGCACACTGGTGGAGTTCACGCCACTCACAGGCCGCACCCACCAGCTCCGCGTCCACGCCTCGCATCCATTAGGCCTGGGCTGCCCCATAGTGGGCGATATGCTCTACGGCACCGCCAGCGACCGTCTCTACCTCCATGCCCAAACGCTGAGCTACATTCACCCCGTCAGTGGTGAGCCGATGAGCTTTAGCAGCAAAGCGTTTTAATCACAATCAAATAAATTAGGGCAGCCTTGACGTGCCACCCTAATTGTTAAAATGTGTCGAGGTGATTACCAAGCAAACATTGGGAAGTCCTTCATCATGTTGTTGACTTTCTCTCGAACCATAGTGATAGTGGCTTCGTCCTCAGGCTTCTGGAGAACTGTGTCGATAAGCTCAACAATCTCGCCCATCATGTCTTCCTTAGCGCCACGTGTAGTGATGGCAGGAGTTCCGAGGCGGATACCAGAAGTCTGGAATGCGCTGCGGTCGTCGAAAGGCACCATGTTCTTGTTCACGGTGATGTCGGCAGCCACGAGAGCGTTCTCAGCAACCTTACCCGTCAGTTCAGGATACTTGGGACGCAGGTCGAGGAGGATGCAGTGGTTGTCGGTACCGCCACTGGCAATCTTGTAACCCTTGTCGAGCAGAGCCTTAGCCATAGCCTGAGCGTTGGCCTTAACCTGCAATTGATAAGCCTTGAACTCGGGTTGCAGAGCCTCACCGAAAGCTACAGCCTTAGCAGCGATCACGTGCTCGAGCGGACCGCCCTGCACCCCTGGGAACACGGCAGAGTCGAGCAGCGACGACATCTTGCGAACAACCCCCTTCTTGGTGGTCTTGCCCCAAGGATTGTCGAAGTCTTTGCCCATCAATATGATACCACCGCGTGGACCACGCAGTGTCTTGTGAGTAGTACTGGTAACGATGTGAGCCCACTTCAATGGGTTGTTGAGCAAGCCGGCAGCGATAAGACCTGCGGGGTGAGCCATGTCAATCATGAGTATGGCGCCCACCTTGTCGGCAATCTTGCGCATGCGCTCGTAGTCCCATTCTCGGCTGTAGGCGCTGGCGCCGCCCACGATAAGCTTAGGCTGCTCGCGCAGAGCCACCTCTTCCATCATGTCGTAGTCAACGATATTGGTGTCGGGGGTAACGTTATACTCGCACTGCTGGAACACGAGTCCCGAGAAGTTCACTGGGCTTCCGTGCGACAGGTGACCTCCATGAGCAAGGTTAAGACCCATGAACTTGTCTCCAGGCTTGAGGCATGCCATGAAAACTGCCATGTTGGCCTGTGCGCCACTGTGAGGCTGCACGTTGGCATACTCAGCACCAAAGAGCTGCTTTATGCGCTCTTGTGCGAGAGTCTCGGCCTCGTCCACCACTTGGCATCCGCCATAGTAGCGGTGACCAGGATAACCCTCGGCATACTTGTTAGTCAGGCAGCTCCCCATAGCTTGCATAACTTGTTCACTCACGAAATTTTCGCTGGCAATAAGCTCAATGCCACGCTGTTGACGCTGGTGTTCACGCTCGATGATGCTGAACAATAAATCGTCTCTCTTCATCTTTTAAAGAATAATGTTAATGTTGTTTATATAGATCAATCTTAAAAGTTTTTTACTTTCAAGCCACAAAGGTAGTAAATAGTTTTCAGTTATCAGCCATCCTTAAGAAAATTTTATTTTACTTTCTTGCGCACGGTCCAGCCAAAGTGGCCAATCTCGTCGCCAAGTTTATAGTAGTGTCCGTGGCAATAGGTGATTAGACCAGCTTGCTTGAGGTCGAGGGCACCGGTGGCAGGGTCGATGAATCGGTCGTCGGCGATGACATTGAGCACCTCGGCTATGAACATGTCGTGAGTGCCCAGTCGCATGATGTCCTTCACACGGCACTCAATGCTCACTGGCGCTTCATCAATGTAAGGTGCCGCCACTTTCACACCCTTTACTGGGGAGAGTCCCATTTCCTTCCATTTGTCGAAATCGCGTCCCGAGCGCACGCCACACCAGTCGGTGGCTCGTGCGAGTTCTTCATTGGTGAGGTTGATGGTGAACGCCATGTTGCGCTCCACGATGTCGTGGCTGAGGCGCTCTTGCCTTATCGACACAAAGCACATGGCAGGGTCGCTGCAAATTGTGCCCGTCCATGCTGCAGTGAAGAGGTTATACTCCTCAGGCTTAGCTCCGCACGACACCAGCACCGCCGGCAGCGGATATATCATTGTTCCAGGTCTCCAGTTTTGTTTCATTATTTAGGTGGGTTCTATAAATTAATAAAATGTTGAGAGGGGTTCTTGGCTGTTTTTGTTTCTTTTCGGCATCTGCTTCGTTAAATCCTTGCAACATAGCCCGCTATGCCGCTGCTGCTTTAACTTCGCATCTGCTCGAAAATAAATCAAAAACATCTCAAGTTAATTTATAGAACCCACCTTTATAGAACCCACCTTTAGTTATCAAGTTTACGAGCTGACGAGCAAATAAGCACTTAGTTCTCCCCTACTACCCTCTCATCTATTGACCCTCTTGCACTTGCCGCTCCAGGAGTCGATGTCGAGTCGCACGATGCATGTGCGGTAAAATGACCTTTGCGCATAGCGCATGCCTATCTCCAAATCGTGTGGCGACAGTTTTTTGAGCAGGAGTTCAAGAGCTAACATGCGTTCCTCGTCGCCGGTGCAGATGGTGGTCTCGCCAGTGATGATGATACTCTCATACTCGGTGGTGAACTGGCTGGACTGCAGGTTCACCTTGCCCACCACACAAAACGACACACAGTCGCGCCGCTCAAGGATATCGAGTTTCTTGCCCTCGGGCGCACAGTGGAAGTAGATGCAGTCACCTTCCTCATCCCACACGAAATTCAGTGGCACTCCATAGGGCTTGCCATCCAAGTCAATCATCGACAGAATGCCGTATTCGGCACTGGCAAGGATTTCGCGAGCCCTTGCTTCGTCGAGCAGACGGTCTTGACGTCTGACTTTACTATTATCGAACTTCAAAATGAGTAATGATGTCCTATAGGCAACAAGTTTTTAAAGATTAATAACCGATTTTGTCAAACACTCCGCTGGCGAAGCATATTACGATGAAAGCCACAAGAGTGAACCCGAGGCTGAACATGAGGAAGTGACTGCTGTAGTCCTCGTCGTCGAAATCGTCGGCCGTATTAGCTGCGCTGGCACTGCGACGGCGCACAAGCTTGACGATGACATTGGTTACAAGTCCACACGCCAAGCCAATGCCTAAAGCCAGCAGTGCGTAAATTCCAATGGATCCCATGATTGATGGTTTTAAAAAAGTTAATAAAAAGAATAATATTAGTTTTCTGTTATTTTCTAGAAGTTTTAGATTTTATAGAAGTTCTAGAAGTTCTAGAAGTTTTAGATTTTTTAGAAGTTTTAGATTTTATAGTCCTCTACTACTTAACACTTAAAGGTTATTCTTCGCGGGCTATTTCGCTTTGGCACATCTCTTGATATTCTTCCCACTCGGGGTCGTCCTCGGCGTGGAAGGTGAGCGGAAGCTGCTCCTCGATGACGCTGAGTGCCTTGTTGAGCATCGCCTGGAATGCCTTGAGCGAGACCGCATAAAACACCCAGTTGCGCTCGCCGGCTCCCGTGTAGATGCCTGTCATCACCGCCACCGGGTCGCGCCGTAGCGCCCCTTGCAAAACATCGGTCACCTGCTCCATAGTGCACGAGGTTCGATAATCGGGCAATCCGTCATCGCCCCCCTCATAGAGCCAAGTCATCTCGATGCGATATCGGTATCGCCCCGTAGCTATCACATTGTCGAGACCACGCCTGCCAGTGACCATTACCGTGCGCCCTTCGCTGTCCTCGCTCGGCGCAGTCCACCAGTCTTCTTTTATGTACAATTTTGCCATAGACAAAAACATGATTCATAAAAAACCGCCTAAAGGTACAAATATTTTTCTTATTTTCAAAGAAAAAAAACAAAAAAGAGAAAACTGCACACAATATTTATAACAATTCATCGTTAAGAGGAAATTTTTCAGTAACTTTGCAGAGCCATTTTAAGAACATAAAGATTAGCTATTTTTTCACAGTATGATCAGCGTTAGCCTATACATTATTTCACTAATAGTGGTAATTGTCTTGGCAGCAGTGGCGGCATGGCTCATGCGCCGCAGCGCCGACGAGATGAGGCGCCACATCGAGGCAAGCAGCCAAGAGCTGCGTTCGCAGTTGACGACAAGCGAAGGTAAAGCACAGATGCTGAGCGAGGAAAACGTAAACCTCAAGACCAGCAACGCCGCGTTCTACCAGCAGACCACACTGCAGCAACAACGCATCGACGAACTCTCGCGCAATGTTGACGAGCTGCGCAACGAAATCAAAGCCCTCGATGATGCGAAAGACGCGCTCGACCGCGAGAAAGCATCCCTCTCCACCAAACTCGAGGACTTGACACGCACTCGCGAACAGCTCGAGCAAGACTCGCGCCAGGCGTTCAAACTCGTGGCTGGCGAGCTTCTCGACCTGAGTCGCAAAGCCATGACCGAGGAGGGCAAGGCGAGCCTCGGTCAGCTCCTCACACCGCTCCGCGAACAAATCACCGGTCTTAACAAGGAGCTCAAAGACTATCAGCAAAAGCAAGACCTCAACTCCCAGCTCTTTGACAAAGAGCTTAAAAAGATGGCCGATGCTAACCGCCAAATTTCGCAAGAAGCGACTCGCCTGTCGAATGCCCTCATCAGCAACAACAAGATTCAAGGCGACTGGGGCGAGGGAGTGCTCAAGCGCATCCTCGACCTCTCGGGACTACAGGAGAATGTTCACTACCAGATGCAAGTGACCCGCGACGAAGACGACAAGTTGATTACCAACGACGAAGGCTCGATGCTGCGTCCCGACTTCACCCTATTCATGCCCGACGGCAAGCGACTCATTATCGACAGCAAGGTGTCGCTCACCGCTTTTGTCGATTATGTCAACGCTACCGACCCCATGGAGCAGCAGCAATACCTCAACGACCACAAAGCTTCGGTGAAAGGGCAAATCGACCTGCTCGCCAAGAAAGACTATGTGAAACACGTCAAGAACTCGGTGGATTTCGCGCTAATGTTCATCCCCAACGAGCCCGCTTACCTTGCCGCCATGCAGGGCAACCAGGACTTGTGGGAGTATGCCTACAACAAGCGCGTGGTGGTGGTGAGCCCGACCCACCTGCTGAGTGTGGCACAACTGCTCATGCAGCTGTGGTCTCGTGACAAGCAGAACAAGAATGCCGAGGCTATCGCCAAAGAGGTGATGAAGCTTATCGACAAACTCAACACCTTCTACAGCGACCTCGACAAGATACAAAACGGCATCAACGCCATGCAGTCAACCTTCGACAACGCCAAGAAGAAGCTTGAGGGTCGAGGCGGAGTGTTCTCTAAAGGCGAGAGAATCAAGGAACTGGCAGGACTGAAAAATGCCGAGATAGAGCAATAACGAGACTTGAGCACAATAAGACAGATATTACTTGCCTTAGCACTGGCAGGGAGCGTGATGGCGATGTCGCAGCCCGTCGTCATCAACCACGATGCCAACCGCATTACGCTCAACGGCGATGACTGGACGAGCCTCATCAGTTACCTCAACAACCCTCGCCGCCACAACTACAAGTTCACCATCGTGCACATTGGCGACTCGCATGTGCAGCCAGGCATCATCAGCGACGAGGTGAGAAGGACGCTGCAAGAGCGATATGGCAACGGTGGCAGAGGGCTTATTTGTCCTTTAGCGCTCGCAGGCACCAACGAGCCAAGCGATTACGTACTCAAGTCGTCAGCATCAATCTCGGCATCGAGCCGCCTGCTGTCCTCGTCCAAACCCGCCGGGATGGGCATGACAGGAGTAGCGGTGAAGTTTAGCGGTGCCGGCACCACTCTGAGCATCAAGGCTAAGCATGATGGCGCCGACTTCTACCGCATCACCATGTTTCATTCCACGGGCAAATCCTTTATCGTGGAGCAAAACGGCATCCCTGTGCGTGGCAAGCAACGCAGCACCACCGCCACCGACTATGTGCTCGACACCGAGACCGACACCGCCACCCTGCGACTCAGGGGCGACGGTGCCCTGTTTGGCGTGCGCCTGCTCAACGGCAAGCGAGGGGTGGTGGTAGATTGCATAGGCAACAATGGAGCGACCTACAGAAGCTATCTTAACATCGACAACTTCGCACGCCAAATCAGCGACTTGGAACCGCAATTAGTGATAATCTCTCTCGGCACCAACGAAGCCTATGGCTCGTTTGGCAACCTCACTTCAAACATCGACCAGATGCTCAATGATATCAGGAGGGTGTGTCCTGGTGTGAAATTTCTTCTCACCACGCCCATGGAGACACAGAAGCGGAGCAGCCGCGGCTACCACATTCAGAGCACCATCGCCGAGGTGCGTGATCTGATTCTTGCCTATGGAAAGAGTCATCATGTGGCAGTGTGGGACTTTTACCAGGTGGCGGGCGGGGCGGGAGCCTCAAACCGCTGGCTCAGCTCACGTTACATGAAAACCGACCACCTGCACTTAGGTAATGACGGCTACCATCTGCAAGGTCGCCTACTCGCCCAAGCCCTGCTGCGCCTGCTCACCGGCGAAGACGACGGCTGCGACATAGTGGAGCCCATAAACAAGTTAGGCACGTCAGACCTGCTGGACCAGTCAGGCAGGTAAGAAGAAAAAAACGACTATTAAAGCCGTTTCCAGATTAAACTCTTGGGGAAATTGGGTGTCAAAACATCAGTAGCATGATTCTATTGCCTGCTGCTAACGTAAAATTTTCGAAAAAATTGTGTAGAGATTATTGTTTTCTTGAAAAATAATTGTAATTTTGCAAGTTGAAATGAAACGTCTGCTTTACATATTCACCCTGTGCATAGCGCTTGCTGTTGGTTCAGTGAGTGTTAACGCCTTTGCCACTCCGCGCGTTGAGCAAGTATCGAGCGAGGAGACCACTGTCGTTGGCGGCAAGGGCACCATCGCTATGGTAGCTGGAGAAAGCGATGCAACTTTCAACATCTACTCTATCACAGGTCAGCTCATCAAGACCGTTCGCGTGAGTGCTGGCACAAAAGTCACCATCGATGTTCCTAAAGGGTTCTACATCGTG
This sequence comes from uncultured Prevotellaceae bacterium, assembly GCA_937892085.1. Classification (GTDB taxonomy): domain Bacteria; phylum Bacteroidota; class Bacteroidia; order Bacteroidales; family Muribaculaceae; genus Sodaliphilus. Next base: position 4,231 of record CALAVD010000334.1, on the reverse strand, counting down.
AAGTGCGCTGGCCGCTGGTCGCGCAAGGTGGTTGTAAAGTGACGCAGCCATGAAATCCTTGTGCCAGCGTCTTCTCGCCAAATTAAAATCTCCAACTTTTCTGTTCTACGCATTGGCCGTCGTGGTGATGACGGTTCAAATGGTCATTACCTCTCACAAGCTTGCCGAGGGCACTTTCTATCCCATGCCGCCACTGCGTTCACTCATTCTCAACCACTTGAGTGATGCGTTGTTTCTCACCGCATTCTACTGGCTGTTGCCGTCGCGTCGCAAGGGATGGCTGTGGCTGGTGATGGCTGTCGTCACGGTGTGGTGCTTCGCGCAAATCACCTACAACGAGACCTACCACGACCTTATGCCGTTCTCATCGTGGCTCTACGTGAGCAACCTCGGTGGCGTGCTTTTCGACAGCATCTTAGGAACAATCACTGCCGAGGCGGTGTGGGTGCTCGGCTTACCCCTGCTTTTTCTCGCCGTGTATCTGTGGAAACTTCGCAGGCGCATCTGGTCCGAGATGGAGTTCGGTCGCCGTCGCTGGCTACTATCTGTCACAACTCTCGTGCTCTCAGTGCTATTGCAATTCTCAGGCTTTGCGCACGAGACCATGCGTAACCGCACAAACTTTAAAGACTATTTCCCACAAAAATATTACGCCCTTGTAAACTTCAAGAACAAAGTTTATCCCGTCAAGAACGGGAACGTGCCTTTCGTGATTTACACCATCGCCAAGGCATTCACGGGTGTGACAGCCGAGGAGAAAGAGCAGGCGCAGAGTTTCATCGACAAGGAAGTGCCCAAATACACCGACACCCCCTATTGCTCAGCACCTAACCGCAACTTGGTACTGATTATGGTCGAGTCGCTCAACGCGTGGGTGGTGAATTTGAAAATAGACGGCCGCGAGGTGTGCCCAGTGCTCAACAGCCTCGTCAACGACAGCTCGTCAATCTCCAGCACACTCATGATGGCACAGGTAAAGAACGGGCGTTCCAGCGATGGCATGTTCATCTACAACACAGGTCTCCTGCCACTTACCACACAGTCGGTAGCCATGGACTATGGCGATAACGAATATCCGTCTCTCGCCAAGGCGCTCAAGACCGCCAATCCCCAATATCGCTCCATCGAAATCACCGTCGATCGCGCTGGCATGTGGAACGTTGAGAACACGGCACGCAGCTATGGATTTGACGAGCTATGCCTTCAGGACAATTACCGTGAGTCTTACCTAAATTCGGGAGAGTCGATTGACAAAGCTCTGTTAGAGTACAGTAACGGCAAACTCGCCACTCAGCGACAGCCGTTCTACGCCATGATTTTCACTGGCACCACACATATACCCTACAACAAACTCGAAGAGGTGAAGCCGACATGGATTTCGCAGTCTCAGAGCTACACTACCACCGTGCGCAACTACCTCGAGAAGGTGTCGTTCTTCGACCGTCAGTTGGGAACATTTCTTCAGCGCCTTAAAGACGATCACCTCTATGACAACACTGTGATAATCGTTGCAAGCGACCATAGCGACTTCGTCGATGACGACCCACACGGCCGAGCTTCACTCTCACCGAGTGGCATCGAGTGCGTCTTTGTCATCCTCAACTCTGGGGTGCCAGGCAAGCGCATCGAGGGACCAGTAGGGCAAATCGACATCTACCCCACTCTACTCGACATCATGGGTGCCAACGCCTACTGGTGGAAAGGTTTAGGACACAGTATGCTCCGCAACAACGTGTACTCGGCGGTGCCCTCACCTGGCGAGAGCGCTGGCGACACCTCGTCGCCGCTATTACGCCACCAGCTCGACGCTTGGCAAGTCTCCAACACCCTAATAAAAACCAACTGGTGGAAAAATCACAACTAAGAGGCAAGTGTTAAATTTCATAGGCTACTGATTTTATTGAGCATTGTCCTTCTTGCAGCGTTTCATGTTAGAGCGCATAGCGAGGACACTATCACTGCCAGCTTACTTGTTATGTCGCCAGGTGAAGCCATCTATTCTCAATTTGGACACGTGGCGCTGCGAATAGAGGTGTCCCAGCAGCACTATGGACAAGATCATTAGAGCAATTAACCATAATTAACTGTAATCTCATTAATTAAATAAAGCTTCTTTATAATTTTGCATATTCAAACGAATCTAAAGGAATTTTCATTGCTTAAATAAAATTTCACCTACGTACAAATTACAAAAAAATGAGAAAAACGATTGCCCTCATCCTTGCCGCATTAATCGCGGTAAGCGCAAGCGCAGCCACGCCACTTCCTGATCAAGGTGTGTACCGCATCAAGAACGTGTATTCAGGCACGTATGTGAAACTGCAAAGCAACTACCTTGCCGACATTACCGCTCCCACCTACGAGGATGCCAGCCCACTGCTAGTGTGGTATGGCGAGCGTGATGATAACGGTGAGGCTCTGCTCACCAACCTCAGTGGTGACGGTGGCGACATGATCGAGACCTTGGAGTTCATCAAGGGCCTCATCGAAGATGTGTTAGTTTATAACAACAAGCCCACATGGTTCCTTGAGGAGATGTTCCAGCTGCACCTTGTCCCCACAGGCGATGAGGACGGCACCGACATCAAGTTCCTCATGGGCCGCAAAGTGCAGCCCCCAACTCACGGCATCTACATCCAGAACGGGAAGAAAGTAGTTTATTAATGCATAATTCATAAAGCATAATTAGGCTAACGCAAACGGCTAATTTGGCAAATTAAGCAAATGGCAGGTAATGCTTTGAGAATATGGACAATGATGCTTGTGGCAACAATATTGCTCGCCACAAGCGTCGCCGTTCATTCTCAAGATAAAGTGCCGTGGACCAATGGCGGTTCCTTGCTCCCCGACAGCAGCAACTTCGTCACCGCAAGCCTGCTTGTGATGTCGCCAGGCGAGGCTATATATTCACAGCTTGGACATGGTGTTATCAGGATGGAATGCCCTGTTCACAATCTTGACTATTGCTTCAGCTTTGAGGAAGAGGCCGGCATGGGAGGCATTATCAAGTTTTTCATTGGCAAGACCGATGCTCACATGATGGCAGTTCCAACCGTTGAATTTTTGAAAGGATATAAGCTCGATGGCCGCCAGGTGATGCAATACACGCTCAACCTCACAACCCACGAGAAGCAGGAACTGTGGCGTTTGCTCGACAACGACTATGTTGATGAGAACATGAGAAGTTTCAACTTCCTGCAAAACAACTGCTCGTCAGTGTCACTGATGGCTATTGAGAATGTGGTGGTTGACGAGACCTTGGACTTCAACGGTTGGCCCGAAGAGTTCAAGATGATTAATGGCGATGGAGTAAGATACTTGACAAGAAACTTTCCTTGGCTCCAATTTTGGAGCATGACATTCTTGGGTACTGAGAGCGACACTTACTGGCCACACGAGCAACAGGTGGCACCCGAATTGCTGCCATTAGTGCTAAAGAAAGCTTCAATAGTTGATGCTGATGGCTCTAAACGCCCATTGGTCACAGGCGAGAAAGAGTTGTTACCACTCGTGAATGCTTTTAAGGCATCTTCGGTGACACCAATGTGGGTCTTTGGTTTCTTGCTGCTTATCACAGTTCTTGTCACCCTTGGTCAATTCAAGTGGGAACTGAAATGGTTGCTTATAGTGCTCGATTTCTTGATGATGGCCATGGTCACCCTGGCAGGTGTGCTGTTGATTTACACGAGTTTTGTGTCAGGACTCTTCGGCGTGCACTGGAACTGGTATCTCATTCCCTTCAACCCACTGCCACTAATCATCTGGCTGCTGTGGCACAAGCGCAAGGGTTTCCACAAAATATATCTTTTCTACACAGTGGTGCTGGTGCTCTTTATCCTCGCCACCCCATTGAGCAAGCAGCTCGACCTGCCTCATCAGTTTATCACTGCCTCCTTAGCAGTGAGATGCATCGCTAAGCGCTAAAGGTAAAATAAAACAATATCTCACACGTGGCGATGCCACGCGATACAGACTGACAGCCGCGCGGTGCTGGCTGGATTCTCTCACGTGGCGATGCCACGCGATACAGACTGACCAGCCGCGCGGTGCTGGATGGATTCTCACACGTGGCGATGCCACGCGATACAGACTGACAGCCGCGCGGTGCTGGCTGGATTCTCTCACGTGGCGATGCCACGCGATACAGACTGACCAGCCGCGCGGTGCTGGATGGATTCTCACACGTGGCGATGCCACGCGATACAGACTGACAGCCGCGCGGTGCTGGCTG
>CALAVD010000333.1 GCA_937892085.1 uncultured Prevotellaceae bacterium | reverse complement strand
GTGACTGGAGTTCAGACGTGTGCTCTCCCGATCTAACACCGCCGAGCGAACTCTCCAAGTTGTCTATCTCGCCCGTCAACTGGTCAAACTCCTTTTGCAGCCGTTTGGTGGTGAGGTGGTCGCCGGCAAGCTGTGCCGTGCGTATGCTCGCCGCCAATGCCTCAGCCTTTTTGCGCATCGCGTCGAGCGCACTCTCCGCCTGCTCACCGTTCACCGTCAAGGTCACCGTCGATGTCGTGTTATATCCCATGTCGTTTTATTTGTGGTGTGAGAAACATTTAATTTCAAGGCTATCAACAAAGGCCTTTTCGCGAAGCTCCGCCTCTCGATAATTGCCGCTCACGGCGTAAACGCCGCTCGCTATATGGTCAAGGTCAAAGTAAAATCCGCAGTTGATACCCACGAAGTTCATCAAGTCCTCAAACTGCACGTCTTGACCCATGAAAATCCGTCGCTCGCCGTCGCACTCTTTCAACAAGTGAAATAGCGACTCCAAATAGCCATGGTCGAAATGCCCCAACTCCTTAACGTCGCGGTGCAACAACTCGTCGCAGTCTTTGGCGAACTGGTAGCGTGCCACGTCGCCCATATTCTGCCAAGCAAGCCACAACTCGCGACCCTCAAAGTGCGCAATCATGCCACAACCGCCGTCAAAACGCAGTTCATAGCCCGCAGGCCTCCACTTCGCGCTCACTTCTTTCACCGCCTGATAACCCAACGGCGAGTAACAACGCAAGGCCCAATTCACCTGCTTTACCAATTCTTGTTTAGTATTAAAGGTGGGTTCTATAAATTAATAAAATGTTGAGATGGGTTCTTGGCTGTTTTTGTTTCTTTTCGGCATCTGCTTCGTTAAATCCTTGCAACATAGCCCGCTATGCCGCTGCTGCTTTAACTTCGCATCTGCTCGAAAATAAATCAAAAACATCTCAAGTTAATTTATAGAACCCACCTAAACATAAAAAATTCTTTTGCGATTTATCACCGCAAAAGTACCTCACAAGGTCAACACCGCAAAAGACACAAAAAACTCGACCGAAGCCGAGTTTTTTTCATAATCATTATTTCTTATTTTTCCGTTTTGATTTATATGTTACTCCACCCTCACAAACAAATTGTAATTCTAATTGAATCGGAGAGCAATAGTATTTTACTTGTTCAACCTCGCTTTCTCCAATTATTTTACTCATTTCATTTGCTACATACCACATTAAAACGGGTGGTATCGCATTGCCAATCTGCTTATAAGATTTTGGCTCTGACTTGTTCAAAATAAAATCATCTGGAAAAGATTGTATACGCGCTGCTTCTCTCGGTGTAAAACGCCTATATAATTCAACTTCCGGTTTGACCAAAAGAATTGGATCACGAGAGTTCATGCTTGTTTTTGCTAAATGAGAAGTAATTGTCAAGCAAGGCCCATCTAAATCCTGCCAAAGCCCTCTTTTCATATTGTTTTTGGCATTTTTGACTCCTTGAACCGCTCTTTGCGAGAAATAGTATTTTTGTTCGGGTATCTCAACCATTTCAATAACAGCCTTAAGGGGCACTGCATCTGCTTCAGAACAAATTGGAGTGGGAAAACTATAGTTAAAAACGCAATCGTTTCGAATACCTACAATAAAAACTCTTTCTCTACGTTGGGGAATGCCATACTCAACCGCTTTAAGCAGCTTGAAATCTACATTGTAACCGACTCTTTGAAAATCAGTTACTATTCTGTTTATAATAGCACCTTTTTGTAGTGTCAAAAGTCCTTTTACGTTCTCACAAATGAAATACTTAGGCCGTTTTGTTTCAAGGTATCTAACAATCTGCTTATACAAATTTGCCCTGTCATCATTTGTATCCTTTGTTGGGTTCACAGTACTAAAAGACTGACAGGGAAAACCACCAATAACCATATCAACATCGGGGGTGTTGTCAAAGTCAATGGTTGTTACATCAGCACAAACTGCTTTATGTTTGAAGTTTTGATTATATGTTTCAACTGCATACTTATCAAAGTCTACAGCAAATACAATCTCAAAAGGCAGTTTGTCATAATTCTTTCCAAGATATGAAAAGCCGCCAATAAGTCCTAAATCAGACCCACCGCAACCACAAAATAAAGAAGCTACTTTTAATGTCTCCATGCTATTGTCCGCTATAACGATGCTCAATTACATCTGCGCCAAAGTTCATTTGATAAATTGTTGGGTAAACCTCAATTTGCCCTTCTTGCGACTTTTTGAATGGGTTCTGAATACGAACAACAAATGTCTTGGTCTTTGTGAAGTAAACACGGTAGATATTATAGAAATCTCCATATTGCTCTGCTGCAACCCACTCTTTTGCTGTTATATTTAACGTGTCAAGCCACTTACTATCAAAAGATGGTTCTGTTATTCTCTTAGTTGATTTTACCTCAATATATCGTGCAAATTCTGGTTTTGTTGGGTTTTCATCAGCTTCAATCGATGAAATATCATAACCAAGACCTTTTGTTTTGCCCAATAAAAGAACCTTATTAACCAAACGTTCTTTATAATTCCTTACACGCTCTTGCTCAAGCCTATATACCAAAGCCTCGCCTTCATCTCCTAAATCGACAGTTGATTTTGTCGCTCCACCTTGAGCCTTTTGTTGCTCTTTACCAACAACGATGACCTCACCTTCAAATTTTGTTGAAATATTCAGCAATTCACTATTGAAACCACCATAGAAATATTTCCATTCACTAACATATAAATCCCTATCAGCTGCACTTCCTAACTGATAAGAATAAGCATCAAAGCCAAAGTTGTTGATGTTCTTTATAAATAAGGCTATACTATTAGTCTCATCTTTGTTGAGCCATATATAAGTTGCATCGGTCTCAATAATATTAGCTAATTCAAGTAAATTGAATTGCTCTTTAATGTGCTGCCAATCATGAGAACCTGATAATTTCTCTCTTTTAATTTTATTGGCTCTATCTTGAATTATCCTTTCATAAACCTCTTTATAATGTACTTTGCCCTGCAAGACATCAAGGTTATTCAATACATAGTAACCGATTTCTTGCTTAGTTAATAGCACCTTATTCGGTTGTGATTGAGCATAATAAAGGAGTGCCACCACATAACAAAATGGTTTTATATGTATTTTCTTCTTAATGTCTTCTTCGTAGAATTGAGCCCACTTGGCTCCATTTGGAAATTGGAAATTCAAA
>CALAVD010000332.1 GCA_937892085.1 uncultured Prevotellaceae bacterium | reverse complement strand
CTTCGGTAACTTTATCAACCTTCTCATGGCTGGCGCTGCCCTTTGTGGAGAAGCTCAGCATTGCCACTTTTGGATCGATACCTGCAATGTCGCGGGCTGTCTTCTCGGTTAGGACTGCGGTTTGTGCCAGCTGGTTAGCATCGGGGTCGGGGATTACGGCACAGTCGGCAAATACCATAGTTCCGTTCTCTCCGTATGGGCTGCCATCCGGCAAAAGCATGATAAATGCGCCCGACACGGCAGTCACTCCTGGAGCAGTCTTGAGCACTTGAAAAGCGGCTCGCAGCACATTGCCGGTAGTGTTCTCAGCGCCTGCCACCTGTGCGTCGGCATCTCCGTTCTTGATAAGGAGGCATCCCAAGTAGAGAGGGTCGGCAGCTTGCACTCGTGCTTGCTCGATTGTCATGCCTTTCTTCTTGCGAAGCTCTTGTAGCAGCTGGGCGTATGGCTCAATCTCCTCGGCATTAGCAGGATTGATGAAAGTGGCTTTTTCAATGTTGTTGAAGCCAAGCTCATCAGCTTTAGCTACGATTTCGTTCTTGTCGCCTATGAGGATAACTTTTGCTGCACCACGCTCAATCACGAGATTGGCGGCTTGCAGTGTGCGTGGTTCAAAACTCTCGGGTAACACTAAGCGCTGCGGAGTGGCAATCGCTTTTTTCTCCAGGTCAATAAATAGTTGTTCCATTGTTTTGTGATTATGTTTTCAAGTAGTTTTCTAATATTTGGCAAAGTTACGCCATTAACTCATAATAACAAAATAAAAAACCACTAATTTATGAACAACTTTTCTTTGGTTCAACGACAGATTCACTCCCACCCATCTGTTTTTCTGAATGGGACACGCAAAAACAAAACCATAGCTGCGAAAGTATCGAAGTTGCATGTAGGGTCGAAGCCCCAACTTCGTCACTACGACCAAGCTGCGAGGCTGTTGCAAAAGTCTCAATCTGCAACGGCTGCGGGTGTGTCAAAATTCCGGAATTGCTAAAGCCTTGATTATGAAAAAAATGCGATTAAGCGGGACAAAGCTGAGCTTGCTCAAAGCCTTGCGAGCGTGAGCATTTTATTCAAAAATGCGATTAAGCGAGAGCAGCGTCAAGCTGTCTTGAACATTGCCGAGCGTGAGCATTTTATTCAATATTTGCAATAAGAGCGCAAAAATTGCGTTATTATAAGGAAAATGAGTATTCACAACTACCGACATATTGCTTTTTTTGCTCTGC
>CALAVD010000331.1 GCA_937892085.1 uncultured Prevotellaceae bacterium | reverse complement strand
ATTCTCGCCGAGTATTTCAAGACACAACCCGTCTTGAAGGCATGGCTCTTTGGCTCTTTTGCCCGTGGCGAAGAGACCCCCGACAGCGACGTGGATCTGTTGATTGTTCTTGACAGTTCGGAGCCAGTAGGTCTTAAATTTTTCGGGATGTTTGAAGACTTAAAAGAACTTCTTGGGCGCGATGTGGATTTAGTCACCGAACGTTCATTAGCTCCTTTTGCTCGACAAAGTGTTGAACGTGATAGACAACTTATTTATGAGAGAGCCAATTAAAGACAGAGAGAGACTGCGGCATATCATTTCGGCGATTGATAGAATTGAGCGTTATATCAACGGCAAGAGCTATGAAGATCTTGTTGCTGATGATATGATGTATTATGCGGTTGTCAAGAACATTGAAATTATTGGCGAAGCAGCCAATATGTTGACGACTGTTTTTATTTCTTCTCATACTGAAATTCCATGGAAAATGGTGAGAGGTATGCGCAATTACATAGTTCACGAATATTTCCAGATAGATGATGAAGTTGTATGGGATGTAGTTACAAATAACCTGCCAGAACTTCGTGAGCAAATCACTCGTTACATAAACGACACCAACTGGGAGCAGTGGGAACAAAACAATGAATCATAAATGTGATGTGCAATTGAAAACATGTAGTTTTTCCTCAACATTTTCAGGATATTTTGATTGCCGTTTGAGAAATTTTGTCCTCAAAGGGACGGTTCTTTTGAGGACAATTATTTCAAGTCTTCGGGGGTGATGTCGAAGGAGGTGATTTCTTCGCGAGTGGCTTTGTTTACATATTTCACGGTGATGGTGGCGCCTTTCTGCTTGATGGTGACATCACCCTGCTTGATGCTGTTTTTGAACTGGGAGATGAACTCTGGCACTTCGTGCTCCACAAGTGCCTCGGCATAGTCTTCCTCGGGCTGGTCGTTGGGCACATTCACTTCCTTGACAATCGTCATGGTGTTGCTGGCTGCGTCGTAGGTGTAGGTGGCGTCGGCATCGGCATGCTCATCTTGTGTCGCTTGCGCGAGGGCTGTAGTGTCGGTTGCTTGGCTGGTTGGTGCTGAATTGTTGCTGGCACTTGAAGCGCTTGATGTTCCGTCGGTTTTGCAACCGGCAACCATGATTGCTGTCAATGCAATAGCTAATATTGATAACTTTTTCATGTCTTGTTCGTTTATCGTTGTTCGTTTATTGTTTATTGAGTAAGTCAATATGTGAGTCCACTTTAAAAAATAAAAGCACACGAATTAAACTAATTTCAACGAATTTTATTTAATTGATATTCAATTAGTTTTTAATCGTCTTTAATCGTTTGAATATTTGAATCAGCACAAAATGCCACTTTTTAAAGTGCACTCATATGTATTGTTCACTTTTCTTTATTTTATCTTGGAGGCGGTAACAAAGCGGTTGTTGCCGTTAAAGTCGTTGTGAACTTGAATGTTGCTCAATCCTGCGTGTTGCAGGGTGTCGCACACGAGACTGCCCATTGCACGGTTTATTTCCAGATACAGCCTGCCACCGTTTTTTAGTGCTCGGCTGGCGTAGGCGGCTATAGGGCGATAGAAGAGCATGGGGTCATCGTCGGGGACGAAGAGTGCGCCGGCAGGCTCATAGTCAAGCACGTTGCTCTCCATTGCCGCCTTCTCTTGCTCGGTGATATAGGGCGGGTTGCTCACGATGATGTCACACGCCTCGCTTGGGGCGCGACAGGTGAGGATGTCTTGCTCAATGAATTTTACCCGGGTCTTGAGTGCTGTGGCGTTTTGCTGCGCCACGGCAAGTGCCTCAGGGCTAATGTCGGTGGCAGTAACTTGGGCAAACTTCAGCGCCCTTGCCAGTGAGACGGCGATGCATCCGCTGCCGGTGCCTATATCGAGCACTTGGAGGTCGCTGCCAGGGTTCTCGTCAACTATCATATCAACAAGCTGTTCGGTCTCGGGGCGGGGTATCAGCACCGCTGGCGTCACAGCAAAACTGTGGCCATGAAAACGTGCCTTGCCCAAGATGTACTGCAAGGGTTCGTGCCGCTTGAGTCGCTCGATGATGCTGGCGAGGCTGTTGTCGAAAAACTCCGGCAACTGGTCGTTCTCGCGCATCACCATGTCGATGGGTTGCCACAGCAGCACGTCCTCGAAGATTACTCGTGTCATGCCCTCTATTTCTCGGCTCTCATAGGTGGTGCCAAGCTCGGTGCGCAGTAGCGAAATTGCTTCTCGTGTAGTCATTTTTGTGCATTTTAGGTTACGAAAGTAGCAAAAATATTCAAAATATGTGCAAAAAAAGCGATAGAAAAATTGTTTTTTGAAGAATTGCGTTTAACTTTGCAAAAATATCACAAGAAACACAAAACAAAATCAGAAGTCAGAAATCAAACAAAGACAACAAATAAAAACAAAGACAACAAAAAATGCGATTAAGAGCGAGAGCGACGTCAAGCTTGCTTGAACCTTTCCGAGCGTGAGCATTTTATTCAATTTTTTGTTATTCTTGTCTGGTTTTGTTGATATTGTTTGATAATCTTAGGCTCGTAAAAAAAAATTAAATGAAACTCCCGATTGAAAAACTAAAGGACTTGCACACACCATTTTATTGCTACGACTTGACGTTGCTGCGCGACACTCTCAAGGTCATCAATGACGAGATTGAGGGCTATCCGTTCAAGGTTCACTATGCTCTGAAAGCAAATGCTAACCCAGTGATACTTAGCGAAATCGTTAAGTCTGGCATGGGCGCCGACTTAGTAAGCGGCAACGAGGTGCTGACAGCTCTTGATGCCGGGTTCAGCCCCGGCAAGATGGCATACGCTGGTGTGGGAAAGACCGATTGGGAGATAGAGGCGGGCATCGACCATGGCATCTATTGCTTTAACGTAGAGAGCGTGCCCGAGTTGGAGGTCATCAACGAGATTGCCGCTCGCAGAGGCAAAACGGCGGGCATCGCCATACGTGTGAACCCCAACATCGACGCTCACACTCACCTATATATTACCACCGGCACTACCGACAATAAGTTTGGTATTGATATTCCTGTGCTGGATAATGTGGTTGAAAAGGCCAAGACTTTGCCACACATCCACTTGCGTGGCTTGCATTTCCACATCGGCTCGCAGATTACTTTACTGGAACCATTCAGGATGCTTTGCGAGAAGGCCAATGAACTGCTTGACCATTACGAGGCACGCGGCGTGCACTTCGAAATGATTGACTTGGGCGGCGGCTTGGGTGTTGATTATGTGAATCCCGAGGAGAACCCCATTGCGCCGTTCCGTGACTTCTTCAACGTGTTTAAGCAGGGACTTAAGCTGCGCGAGGGCCAGACCGTTCACTTCGAGCTTGGCCGATCGATAGTGGCGCAGTGTGGCGCATTGATTGCGAGGGTGGTGTATGTTAAGGAAAACTCTGTGAAGAAATTTGTGATTCTTGACGCCGGTATGACCGAGCTTATCCGTCCCGCACTCTATAACGCTCACCACAAGATTGTAAATCTCTCCTCGCAAGAAAAGGAGAAGGAGACCTACGATGTGGTGGGACCCATCTGTGAGTCGAGCGACGTATTCGCCAAGCGCATCGACCTGAACGGCACCCATCGTGGCGACCTCATTGCCATCCGCTCTGCCGGTGCATACGGCGAAATCATGGCTTCACAATACAACTGTCGTCAGCTACCAAAAGCCTACACCAGCGACGAACTATGATTATGTACAAAGTTCTGCACATCTACCCCAAGGACGACGCCCTGACGGCACACTATCTAAGTCTGCTCACTACAACGATGCAGGGACGGATTGAGATGATGGTGTGCGACGAAAAGGCTGACTTCGAGCAGTGCTGTGCAGAACAGTCCCCCGACATCATCCACCAGCACGGTCACTGCGGTGTCACGATGCCTAACGGTTGCCGA
>CALAVD010000330.1 GCA_937892085.1 uncultured Prevotellaceae bacterium | reverse complement strand
GACGCTCTTCCGATCTTCAGGAACGGTGAAGTTCTTGGGATAGTACACGTAGTTATCTTCTTTAGATGAAGCCACTACTTCAACTTCTCCAAAGAGCTTAGCTTCCTTGATAGCTTTGTTGGCCCATGTGCCCGAGTCAACGTAAGCAGCCTTAGTCTTAAGAAGGTTGAAAGGAATCATGCAGAACTGTGTGCTGGCACCACCGCCCAAGAACACTACCTCATATCCCTCAGGGATGTCGAGCAGCTCCTTGAAAAGCGCCTGTGCCTCGTCCATTACAGCCTGGAACTCTTTGCTACGGTGAGAGATCTCAAGAACCGATAATCCAGTACCGGCAAAATCACGAATGCCCTCAATAGTTTTGTCGATAGCATACTGACTTAAAATTGATGGGCCTGCATAGAAATTGTGCTTCTTCATAAAATAAATGTAGTTAAAAAAATGGTAATAAAAAATCTTTTGGCAAAAGTACCTATTTTTCTTGATTTCATCACTATTTTTTGATAAAAGAAATTATGTTATAAAACATAATCAATCATTGGCAAAAGTGCCGATTTTTATGATTTTACGATAATTGTTCTTTAAAGATATTCCTTTTTATTAGACAATTGTGGCGAATGTTAATCAAATTGCGATTTTATGCTAATTTTTGTTAGACGTTTAAATAAAATAAACAGCTGTGAAAAATGGATAAAACTCCATTTTATGCTAAAAAACATTGTTTTAAAATTTCGCTGTTCCACTTTTTTGATATAAATTTGTGCTGTTCTTAGAAAACAAGATTTTTTAAATAGTTATTTTTTTAATACAATTATCTTAAACCATTTCAATTATGAACGTTGAAAAAATTATGGCCGACCTGGAGGCTAAACACCCAGGCGAATCTGAGTATCTGCAGGCTGTTCGTGAAGTCCTTGAGTCTATTGAGGAGGTTTACAACCAGCATCCCGAGTTTGAGAAAGCTAAGATTGTAGAGCGCATGGTAGAGCCCGAGCGCATCTTCACTTTCCGTGTAACCTGGATTGACGATAAGGGTGAGGTACAGACCAACCTCGGCTATCGCGTGCAGTTCAACAGCGCTATTGGCCCCTACAAGGGTGGTCTCCGCTTCCACAAGGCTGTTACCCCATCAATGCTGAAGTTCCTCGGCTTTGAGCAGACATTCAAAAACGCTCTCACTACATTGCCAATGGGCGGTGGTAAGGGTGGCTCTGACTTCGACCCAGTGGGCAAGAGCGACGCTGAGATCATGCGTTTCTGCCAAGCTTTCATGCTTGAGCTTCGCCACAATATTGGTCCAGATCAGGACGTTCCCGCTGGCGACGTTGGCGTTGGTGGCCGTGAGATTGGTTACCTCAATGGTATGTATCAGAAGCTGGCTCGCCGCTATCACACTGGTGTGCTCACCGGTAAGGGCGAGACTTGGGGTGGCTCTATTCTCCGTCCCGAGGCTACTGGTTATGGTGCACTCTATTTCACCGAGCACCTTCTCCACAAGGCTGGTAAGGACATTAAGGGCATGAAGGTTGCTCTCTCAGGTTTCGGTAACGTAGCTTGGGGTGCTTCGAAGAAGGCTGTTGAGCTCGGCGCTAAGGTCGTTGCCATTTCTGGCCCCGATGGCGTTTGCGAGATTCCCGATGGCATCACTCCCGAGATGATTGATTACATGCTTGAAATGCGTGCTTCTAACCGCAACAAGGTTCAGGATATGGCCGATAAGTTCCCCAAGGCTGCTAAGTTCACTGCCGGCAAGAAGGCTTGGAGCGTACCTTGCGACATCGCTCTTCCTTGCGCATTCCAGAACGAGCTTAGCGAGGACGACGCTAAGGAATTGAAGGCTAACGGCTGCTGGTGCTGCTGCGAGGTTTCTAACATGGGCTGCCAGCCTGGCGCTATCCACTTCTTCCAGAAGAACGGCGTTCTCTTCGCTCCTGGTAAGGCTGTTAATGCTGGTGGTGTTGCTACTTCTGGTCTTGAGATGACTCAGAACGCCGCTCACCTGAGCTGGTCGGCTAAGGAAGTTGACGAGAAACTTCACTGGATTATGGAGAACATCCACGAGCAGTGCGTGAAGTTCGGTACTCAGGCCGACGGCACTATCGACTATGTGAAGGGCGCTAACATCGCCGGCTTCATGAAGGTTGCTCAGGCAATGCTCGAGCAGGGTGTAATCTAATAAAATAATCACTCTGATATTTTTACACACTTGTCTGCTCCCGGATTTTTGGGGGCAGACATTTGTTTGAATGGTACTAAGCCCTAATTCGGTGATGAGCCGATGACAGGTTAAAATAACGAGCCGCGGCATCAGGAAATGTCGCGGCTCTTAAGCGTTGTGTTGTCGTCAAGCCTTAGAAGTCTATTCCGTCTTTTTCTTTGCTCACGTTACGGAAGTGGAGCTTGCCATCTTCGTATTCCTTTGTGGCAATGAGAGTTGACTTTGGCAATTTCTCGTAGTATTTCGAGATCTCGATTTGTTCGCGGTTCTCAGAAATTTCTTCGAGGTTGTCGGTTTTCTCGGTGAACTCTTGGAGCTTCTTCTCCAGGTCGTTCTTCATGTCGGCCGAGATTTGGTTGGCGCGTTTGCCAATTATAGCCACTGTCTCATAGATGTTGCCAGTTTGCTCGGCAAGGTCAATCAGGTCGTGAACCGACGTGTTGAGAGGAGCATTTGATTTCTTGTAATCGATAGCCATTGTAGTTTATATATCTGTTTAAGTTATTTATTTACGGTTTAAGAATTTGTCAGCAATTTTGAATATGTTGTCGGCTTCTTTGCGGTTCTCGCTGTTGGGGAAGTCGTTGATGTAAGCATAGTACTCGTCAACCACTGTGCGGAAGCGTTCTTCTTTCTTCTCATCAACACTCATTTGAGCCTCTTTAAATCTCGATTTAAGTATGAGCATTTCGAGTTTTTCTTTATACTTGCTGAAAGGGTAGGTCTTGATGGCATTCTTTGCCGTTATCACGGCGCTCTCGTAATTGTTGCCCATATAACTCCCCAGGTTGTAGTAGAGCTGTGCGTTCTCCAGTTCTTTCAGCACCAGCTTGTCTTGCAGCTCAAAGATTGCGTTCTGTGCTATAGCCACCTTGTCGCTCTTGGGAAAATAGTCGAGGAAAGCCTGCAGCTCTTCGATAGCTCTTAGTGTCTCGCTCTGGTCGAGCTGCGACTCGGGCGAGTCGAGGTAGTAGCCATATCCGGCGTAGAAACGTGCCAGCTCGGCATATTGGCCTTTAGGGTACTGGGTGTAATACTGCTTAAAATAAGAACCCGAGTTTAGGTAGTCTTGGTTCTCATAGTAGCTAAGGCCCAGCAGATACAAGCATTCTTCGCCTTTCTCGGTGCTTCGGAAAATCGGCACGAGGTCGGCAAAAATAGTGTAGGCCTGAGTGTACTTCTTGTTCTCAAAAGCCTGCTTAGCGTAGGTGTATTTATAATTGTAGTCGCTGCTTTTCATTACTTTGTTGTACTCACCGCAAGAGCCGAGTACCAAAGCCAGTGACAATATTATTAATAAACGGTGTGTCATTTCAATTTTTGGCATATTTAGCGTGCAAAGTTACACATAATTTGCCACATAGCAAGTCATTTTAATGTTTTTTATTTATTGTGTTGCGCAAAAGCACAGAAAAGCACCGCCCAAGCTCATTGCTGGCGGTGCCTTTATGTGTGTGTTATAAATACTTATTAGAAGTTGTAACCTACGTTGATTGAGAAGGTGTGATTCTTGATGGAGTTGTGGTTCAAGGCTCTTGTGCGCTTGCCGTTAACATTCACCAAACCGCCATCGTAGTTGAAGCCAGCAAAGTATTTCTTGTTGTAAGTCACGCCTACGCCAAAAGCGATACCCATGTCAAATGGGTTGACATAGTTGCTGTTGTTGTCGTTGATGTTTGCCACACCAAGAATCTTCACCTCGTCTCTCTGGGCTTGATCGGGGTCGAGCATAGATGAGCCGTCATAGTCATCGGCGGGAGTAATGTAGTTAAACTTAGGATTGCCTGTGAGGTCGAGTGCACCAAGTTTCTCCTTTTCCACGTCGTTTCGTATATAAGCCTTGCCGCCAATGCCGTAGGCAAAGTAGGGACCCAGGTTCACTTGCAGCTGATAGTTGTTGTTGATGTTGTAGCGGTAGGATGCCTGTACTGGAATGCGCAGGTTGTGCATGGTCACATTGGCCGAGTAGTCATCGAGAAAAATTCCTTCTACCACCTTGCTGTTGTCTTGCCTGAATGTGAATTTTGCTCCAGAGGCAGAATAAAAGAGCCCAGTGTTGATCCACAAGCTCTTAATGATAGGAATGTCAACACTTACGCCAAAGTTGAGGCCAGCTTTGTTGTGAACGTCAAGGATATAAGGACTGTCACTGAAGATTTTAGAGACGTCATTATTGTGGATGTTGTTCCTCATGCCGTTGATGTTGAGTCCCACGCGGAATCCAAAGGTGATTTTCTCGCTCGACTTCTCGGTAGAGAAGAAGTCTTCAAACGACTGTGCCGTCATGCTCAGTGCTGTGATTGCGGCTACAGCTAAAAACATTAATTTTTTCATTTCGATACGTTATTGTTAAGTTGTTATCTAACTGAATTGTTGTTCAATGTGCAAAATTACAATTTTTTTTTGAGAAAAAACGGTAAAATAAGTTATAAAAATCGCCCAGCAAGCTTGCTGAGCGATTTTTGTGTGTTGTGTTATGCTCTGGAGGGGTGGATTACTCCTCGTCGAGCAAGATTTCCATCACCTTGATGGCACTCTTCATTACCGAGGTGCCTGGACCAAAGATTGCAGCTACGCCAGCCTTGTAGAGGAAGTCGTAGTCCTGCATGGGAATCACGCCACCAGCGGTGACGATGATGTCTTCACGTCCGAGTTTCTTGAGCTCCTCGATAACGGTGGGGATAAGGGTCTTGTGACCTGCTGCGAGCGAAGAGACGCCCATCACGTTAACGTCGTTCTCCACTGCCTGACGAGCACTCTCCTCGGGAGTTTGGAATAATGGTCCCATGTCAACGTCAAATCCGCAGTCGGCATAACCAGTGGCAACCACCTTGGCTCCACGGTCGTGACCGTCTTGTCCCATTTTTGCAATCATGATGCGAGGTTGACGACCTTCTTTCTTGGCGAACTGGGCGGTGAGCTCACGAGCTCGCTTGAGGTCGGGATCGGAAATAGCTTCTGCTGAATACACGCCTGAAATTGTTTTAACAACTGCTTTATAACGGCCCACGACTTCTTCGCAGGCATCACTAATCTCACCCAGAGAAGCACGGTCCTTGGCTGCCTCTACTGCCAGTGCCAGCAGGTTGCCCTCTCCTGTGCGCACGCACTCGGTGATGGCTTTGAGGTCGGCCTGAACTTTTGCTTCGTCGCGGTTCTTGCGCAACTCCTCGAGGCGTGCCACTTGCTCGTTGCGTACCTCGGTGTTGTCAATCTCAAGGATATCGATAGGAGCCTCTTTCTCGAGAGCATATTTGTTGATGCCCACGATAGTTTGTGCGCCACTGTCGATTCGTGCCTGTGTGCGTGCTGCTGCTTCTTCGATGCGCATCTTGGGCACGCCAGTCTCGATGGCCTTAGCCATACCGCCCAGCTTCTCAATCTCCTGGATGTGATTCCAAGCTTTGTGAACGAGTTCGTGGGTGAGACGCTCTACATAGTAAGAGCCTGCCCATGGGTCTATGACCTTGGTGATATAGGTCTCTTGCTGGATGTAGATCTGGGTGTTACGTGCGATACGTGCCGAGAAGTCGGTAGGCAGGGCGATGGCCTCGTCGAGGGCGTTGG
>CALAVD010000329.1 GCA_937892085.1 uncultured Prevotellaceae bacterium | reverse complement strand
GCCTGCAAAGGTGGATGTTCTCATTCATGTTCTTATGGATGCTCTGGTAGCAGCCGTGGTCTCTACTAATATTCTATTACACAAATATTTGATTATTAATTTTATAAACACAAAAATATGGATAGCAAAAAGAAAAAAGGAGAACTGCAATCAAGAAGGCAGTTCTTCAAAAAAGCAGCTAAGGGCGCACTCCCAATCCTCGGCGCCATCGCACTAAGCCAAGCCCCATTCCTCTCACAAGCCCACGAGAGCCAGAACGAGATGGGATGCTATTATGGATGCTCTGGAGACTGCTATGGTAGTTGCTCTGGTGGCTGCATGGGTTGTACAGGAACATGTACTGGTGGATGTAATGGTTGTTCTGGTCAATGTAGGCAAGGTTGTCAGGGTGCTTGCGTCTCATGTACTAGTGTTTGTACTCGCGGTTGGTGATAGATTTTGCGGTTGTTATTAAAAAGGGTATGCTTTATTTTATCAATTGTCGCATACCCTTTTAGAGTATTTTTAATAATTTGTATAAAATGATAGAAGAACATATCTTAAAATATGTATCGGAATTTATTCCTTCCACAAAGCTTATAAAGAAAATAGAATTAAAGAAAAGAATTCATAAATTCTCTAAAAGAATAAATGAAAGAGATTCAAATGAGCTTTATAGTATATTTGATTGGGTACTTCTTGCTTCTGATGGAAATATCAAAGCAGTAGCATTTTTGAGGATGCTAAATGATACTATAGAATCGTTGTTGAATAACTTTCCAGCACACAAATCGAATATTCTTAGAAAAGTTAATGAAATTATCAAGCATCAGCAAAATAATCCAAGCTTTTATGAGCCTTTTGCTGAACTTCTTATATTTCACCATTTGTCGCATTGCAATAATAAAGCAAAGTTTCTTGGCTTTGATTTTGAAATTGGCAATGGAAAAAATGTAGACTTAGCATTTATTGAAAATAAGAGGATAACCCTAATTGAAGTTCGGAATATTCATAATCTCATCAATAATAAAGATAGTGTTTACAAAATAATTAGTGACGTAGTAACGGATAAACTAAAAAAGAAAACAAAGGATATAGAAAAATGCAAGGATTACTTTAAGCAAATGTGCCCAGATTTGCTCGATGTAAGGATTTACATAATGATTTTCTGTTGGGGTGAAACAAAAGAATTAATCGACCACAAAAATGAGATTTTGCAGGCTCAAGAAGATTTTAAAAACGATTTATTGCCTATTTGCTCACTTCTACCAGAATATCTTCCCAATAATGAATTCAAATATTCGCTGTGTAGTGTAACTGAAATAATTGAACGATGGAAAGAGAAAGGGATGTTTAAAGAAAATTCTGATTCGTGGCAATCTGGCATGGCGAAGAACATCACGTTTATTGTCACCAAGGATTGCCAGCTGGCTTGTAAGTATTGTTACCTTGTGGGGAAGAATGAGAAGGAGCGGATGTCGTGGGAGACCGCTAAGGCTGCTATCGACTACATTCTGAGCCACGAGGATGAGTTTCGTGAGGAGAGCGTGATTTGGGACTTCATTGGCGGAGAGCCGTTTATGGAGATTGACCTGATTGACAAGATTTGCGACTACCTCAAGACCGAGATGTTCCGCATGGGCCACCACTGGTTCAACAGCTACCGCTTCTCGTTCTCGACCAACGGCATCAACTACCACACCCCCAAGGTGCAGGAGTTCATCAAGAAGAATCACACGCACTTGAGTATCGGCATCACCATCGACGGCACCGAGCGCAAGCACGACCTTAACCGCATCTACAAGCAAAGCAATGCCGACGGCAGCGAGCACGGCTCCTATCAGGACGTGGTGCGCAACATACCGCTGTGGTTAGAGCAGTTTCCAGGTGGAGCAACCAAGGTGACCATCAGCAGTGCCGACATTCCTTACATCAAGGAGAGCGTGCTGCACCTATACTCGCTTGGCATCCACGAGGTGAACATCAACTGCGTGTTTGAGGACGTGTGGCAAGAGGGCGACGACAAGCTCTTTGAAGACCAGCTCATGCAGCTTGCCGATGCTATCATCGATGACGGCTACTACACCGACTATGCCTGCTCGTTTTACAGCGAGAACATTGGCAAACCCCTCGACCCTGTGCTTGAGAACCAGAACTGGTGTGGTGCCGGCAAGATGCTGGCAGTGGACGCCGCCGGGCTGTTCTACCCATGCACTCGCTTCGCCGGCTACTCGCTGCGTGAGAAGAAACCGCTCATCATTGGAAACGTGCGTGACGGCATCGACAAGAACAAGCTGCGTCCGTTCCTCACTCTCGACCGCATGACGCAAAGCCCCGACAAGTGCAAGACCTGCGAGGTGGCAAGCGGCTGTGCCTGGTGCCAGGGCGAGAACTACGACGCTGCCAGCACCGGCACCGTCTATCAGCGCGCCACTGCCATCTGCCTGATGCACAAGGCAAGAGTGCGTGCCAATAATTACTACTGGAACAAGCTCTTCCGCAAACTCGAGCTTGAAGGCCGCCGCGAGGAATACGAGAAGAACAAACGCGAAGTGAAACCTGTTGATTGTTAAGACTATGCTACAATACTTAGTGATTCTGCTCGATGACACGAGCACAAGCTATTGCCACTATGGTGTGAACAAGAAAGAGCGCAAGTTAATCTCGCTTGACCACCTGCGCCAGGGCATACGCTTCGGCATGGTAGAGAACCTTATGATCCAGTTTATCTACCCCGATTATGCTCTGCCCCAGGACTATCTCGACGTAATCGACACCATCGACCACAGCAATATCAAGCCGCTGGCTGCACTTGACGGCGAGACCGACGTAGTGGCGCTCGATGGCTGGGACTATGACAGCTGCAAGCTGAAAGATGCTGTGGTGGTGCTGCGAACAAGCTGGAAACTTCTCAACGAGAACCAAAGCAAGCTCAAAGACCTGCTCACCGTGGTGCAGCGCCTCAATGTGGTTATCACCGACGTGGAGCGCATGAGCGACAGCGACCGTGAGCAATACAAAACCGTGCTTGAGGCACTTTGCAAGGATGTAGAACAGCTCTATGTCGATGGCAAGTCGCCACAGCTGAACCTGCTCACCGACCGCATAATGCTCACCGAGATGAACAACTGCAATGCCGGCGACTCTACCATAACACTCGCCCCTAACGGCAAGTTCTACACGTGCCCGGCATTCTATTATGATAACGAGGAAGATAGCGTGGGCGACCTCAACAGCGGTCTTGATATTAAAAACCAGCAGCTCTACCGTCTCGACCATGCCCCGATATGCCGCAAGTGCGACGCTTGGCAGTGCCGCCGCTGCGCCTGGCTCAACCGCAAGACCACTCTCGAGGTCAACACTCCGAGCCGTGAGCAATGCATTGCAGCCCATCTCGAGCGCAACGCCTCACGCAAGCTGATGCTCTCGCTCCGCAGCAAGGGCACATTCCTGCCCGACAAGGAAGAAATCAAAGAAATCACCTATCTCGACCCATTCGAGATAGTTACACAATGGAAATAATTTCTTCAATGCTTAATTCATAATGCACAATTACCACTGCTTTCGGTAAACTATAAACTATAAACTATAAACGACCAACGATAAACGAAACATGACACGCAAATTAGTAGGACAGGTAACACCTGAAGAGAAAAACGAGATTCAAGCGCTCTTTGAGCGTCGTAACGGTTTGAACGAACTCGCCAAAGTGCTCACCGCCGACAATGCCGAACTCTATGAGAAGCTCGTGAGGGATATGGGCGAGACTGGCACCAAATTCCAAGGCTGGTGGGACACCATGGCTCAGAAGTACAACTGGGAAAGCTCACCCAACGGTAACTGGGAGATTAACTTCGACACCTGCGAGATATTTCTCAATGCGGAGTGAAAAATGTCGCTGTACTACGAGACACAGTCTCGTAATTTATCACTTTAAACTTAACACTTATGACTTTATTAATGATAGGCACCACCGAGCTGCTGCTGGTCGCCGGACTGGCGTTGCTGCTCTTCGGTGGCAAGAAACTGCCCGAAATGATGAAGGGCATGGGACAGGGGGTGAAAAGCTTCAAGGAAGGATTAAACTCTCCTACTGAAGAGCCTCAAAAAGAGGAAATAAACACCGACGAGAATCAGCCCGAGCAAACAGCCGAGACACAAGAAACCACCCACGAGCAATGAGTAGCGACAACGGGGGCTTGATGACCTTCGGGGGGCATCTTGAGGTATTGCGAAAGATGCTCTTCCGCATAATTGCTGTGGCTATGGCGTTTGCGGTGATTATCTTCTGTTTCCGCCAGACCACCTTCGACATTCTGCTCGCTCCTGGCAGCAGCGACTTTGCCACCTACCGTGGCATTGAGAGCCTGTGTGCCTGGCTGGGGATAGACTTCCACTTTGAACCGTTCAAAATCACGCTCATCAACACCGAGCTCTCCAACCAGTTCATGACCCACCTTTCGACGTCAGTCATACTGGGCTTGCTGTGCGCTTCGCCTTATATCGTTGTGGAACTGTTTCGCTTTATCACCCCTGCACTCTATGAGGACGAGAAGCGGTATTCGGTGACAGTTACCGTCGTCATCTACTTGCTCTTTATGGCTGGAGTGGTGATGAACTACTATATCCTCTTCCCCTTCGCGCTACGTTTTCTTGGCACCTATCAGGTAGATGCCAGCGTTGTCAATCAAATCAACATATCATCTTACATCTCCACCTTCACCTCTCTCACCTTCATGCTGGGACTGGTGTTCCAGATTCCTGTCGTATCCTTCTTTCTCGCCAAGATGGGCATCCTCTCGAGCGAAGTCATGGCACACTACCGCCGGCACGCCATCATCATTATTGCCCTGGTGGCAGCGATAATCACTCCCCCGGACCTATTCACGCTGTGCCTCAGATCGGAAGAGC
>CALAVD010000328.1 GCA_937892085.1 uncultured Prevotellaceae bacterium | reverse complement strand
GGACATCTCGCCGCAACGATAGGGGAGGATATTAATCGGGTTTTCAAGACTTTGGTGCTCTTTGGGGAGAAGACCAAGCATTTTGTGTGCGTCATTCCAGGTGACCATGAGGTAGATTTGAAAAAGGCCGCCAAACTCAGTGAAAACAAGAAGGTTGACCTCATCGCCATGAAAGATTTGCTGGCGACTACTGGTTACATTCGTGGAGGGTGTTCGCCAATTGGCATGAAGAAACCGTTCCCAACATTCATTCACGAGACTTGTATGCAGTTTGACCACATCTTTGTGAGTGCCGGGTTGCGTGGCTTGCAGTTGAAGATTGCTCCTCAAGCGCTCGTTGATTTTGTTGGAGCTACGGTTTGTGACTTAATAAAAGAACCTGAGGAATGACTATGGCACACAAGAACAGAATAGGTAACTTATTCAGTCTCACTTCGTTTGGTGAGTCACATGGACCGGCAATAGGTGGTGTGGTAGATGGTATGCCGGCAGGTGTTGAAATTGATTTGGAACTGGTTCAGCAGGAACTTTCGCGTCGTCGTCCAGGGCAAGGTGGCACATCTTCGAGCCGCAACGAGACCGATGAGGTGGAAATCCTCTCTGGAATCATGAATGGTGTGACATTGGGAACACCCATCGGCTTTATTATCCGCAATCGTGACCATAGACCAGAAGATTACTACCACTTGAAAGACGTATATCGTCCATCACATGCCGATTTTACTTATCAGGCAAAATACGGCATACGTGACCATCGTGGCGGCGGACGCGCCTCGGCGCGTGAAACGGCAGCACGAGTGGTGGCTGGTGCGTTGGCAAAACAAGTATTGTCACAACTCGGAATTGCAATCACCGCTCAGCCGGTCACCGATGTGCCTGAGATTCCTGCCGGTGACAGCCGTGGTGGAATTGTGACTTGCGTCATTAAAGGTGTGGAGCCAGGACTTGGCGAGCCAGTCTTCGGCAAACTCTCGGCGCAGCTTGCCGAGGCCATGATTAGCATTCCGGCTGCAAAAGGCTTTGAGATAGGTCTTGGATTTGACTTTGTGAACCATTTAGGTAGTGAAGTGCTTGATAAATTTATCCTTAAAGGTGACAAAGTAACAACCGAGACTAATTTCTCGGGTGGAATACAGGGCGGTATCAGCAACGGCAATGACATCACGTTTAATGTGGTGTTCAAGCCCGTTGCAACCTTGATGCAACCCGTTGAAGGGATTGATAGCGATGGTAAGCCTGTGACGATTGAGCCGCGCGGTCGCCACGACACATGTGTGTTGCCTCGTGCTATTCCCGTGGTTGAGGCGATGGCAGCTATCGTGGTGCTCGACAATGTGCTTATTAATCGAGCGGCAAGACTGTAATGGCAAGGCAGCAGTACAGTGACTTATTGCGTCAGCTTTATGGCAGTAAAGTACAAAAGCTGAATGTCAATGCCGGGCTTTCTTGTCCAAATCGTGACGGCACGAAAGGGTGGGGTGGCTGTACTTATTGCAACAATGCATCGTTTACACCTGCTTTTGGAAGTGATTCATATAGTGTTACACAACAGTTGCTTGACGCAAAGCGGTTTTACTATGGGAAATATTCCAACATGAAATATGTGGCTTATTTCCAGAGTTTTACTAATACCTTTGCACCTGTCAAGCAGTTGCAATCGCTTTATGAAGAGGCCCTGCTGGTTCCTGATGTTGTGGGCTTGGTGGTCTCAACTCGTCCCGATTGCTTGGGCGATGACGTGCTCGACTTACTGCAAAGCATTAACGAGAAAAACAAGGTGATTGTTGAGATAGGTGCGGAAACTACTCATGACCGAACTCTCGAACTCATAAACCGCTGTCACTCATGGCAATGTGCACGTGATGCGATTTGTAGAGTGGCACAACGAGGGCTAACGGTAGGCATTCATCTTATTTTGGGATTGCCAGGAGAGAGCGAGGAAGATATGATGACGACGGTCAACAGAGTTGCCCAGTTGCCTGTCAGCACTATCAAGTTTCATCAGATGCAAGTACTGAGAGGTACGCTATTAGCGCTACTATGGAAGAGAGGGGAAGTCCAATTAATCGACTGGTCAGCACAAGATTATGCTAAATTGTGCCAGCGTATAAGCAGCAAGTTGCCCGGGACGATTGTCATCGAGAGAATGGTGTCCACAGCACCATCGGAGTTGTTGCTTTATCCCAAGTGGGGTCTCAAACCAGCACAATTCCGTGAGATTTTTGAAAAAAATCTCTGAAAAAGTTGCGAGAATAAAAAAAACGTTCTAATTTTGCAGTCGCAAAAGAAATACGGGGTATTAGCTCATCCGGTAGAGCGCAACACTGGCAGTGTTGAGGTGAGCAGTTCGAGTCTGCTATACTCCACCTGATCTCATGAACACGACTCGCAATTGTTTTTAATCAGTTGCGAGCTTTGTTTTATGGTGTTTTGTGGTAACAAGTGGAGTTTACCGATAGGTGCGCAGTTGAGGCATAAACAAGTCGGGGTAATACTCCAAACTAAAATTGCCTTCACTGCCTATTAGTATAATCACATCATACTGAACCTCGCAGCGCAACTGATAGTATCTGATATACCCATTTGCGTAATTAATCATGTGCTGTTTTTTGCGCGAGTTATGGAGCACATGGGGTCGAAATGTCCTTCTTGGCTACGGGTTTTACCTCAACAATGTGTAGCACCCTTCCTGGGTCATGAGCAATGATGTCAACCTCGAGATTATTCATTCGCCAGTTGGTCTTTCGTATTGTGAGCCATTGTTTTTCAAGAAACTCAACACGCTGACCATCAGTGACTTAATCTGCCCTATTGAGAAGTCGAGTTTGAACTCCTTCCTCATCACCTTGATGACATTGACTGCCGCAAATGATGCGTTGAATGCGAAGTCGAGCCTTTTCTCGTCTCTGGCCTGGCAGTCGCGCAGCCCTGTGAACTGGTGTCCGTCTCGGTAGCAGAACTCAATCTGGAAGCGTGTGCGGTAGATGTCGAACACGTCAATTCCTCTCATGGCGGTGTCGGTGGAGAAGTAGAGCCTGTGCGAGCCATCCTTAAGGATGTGTATCACCAGCTTTATGTTCCTCTTGAGCGCCTTGCTGCGTGCCACAAGCTCGTAGGCCCTCTCGCCCTCGACTCCGATATCTACCTGCGTCATCCTGCCCGTGTCAAGGTTGGAGAAGTCGATCTTGCCGTCCAGCGTCTTCGGCCTTCCGGGACCCACCTTCCGCTCTCCCTGATAGAGGTAGTACAGCACGGCGTCATTGCGCAGTCGGCTCACCAGGTTGAAGCCTGTGGGCAGCAGCTCGTCAACAAACGACTTGACCGAGAACGCTGCGTCGGCCACCAGCGTGCCGGTGATTTTCAGCAGTTGGGCGCTGTAACGCTTGATCACCGAGATATACCACTGGTTCAGTGTCATCTCGCCGGCTTTGAGCTCGGGGCTGTTGAGCGTCTGCACCGCGCGGAGCATGATGCAGTCCTTGAGGTCGGCGTCAATCAGGCCGACGCCGAGTATCTCCAGCCCGTGCTTGACGGCAGAGGCGCATCCCGACCAGAACCTGCCCACGTGAGCCGTCTTCTTCCCGGCCTTCGACACGTAGCTCGGGTCTATGGCGATGGCCAGACGGCGGCCGCCGTACTGGAAGCGGTTGGCGGCCAGGTTCATGTTGAACTGCAGCCGGTCGAACGTCCCGTCCTGCGACAACATCTCCTTGTACTTCCACACAGTCTTCTCATCGGGAACATCGTCCACCGTGACGATGTCGAGAAATTCGCGGAAGCTCGTGCGGTCCTTTATCTGATACTCTATCTGGTGGTCGCCCAAGCCGTATAGGCGCTGCAGGAACATCACCTTGAACATCAACACCGGGTCTATCGGCTTGCGGCCGGCGTTGCTCTTTCGGTCAGCTTTCTCAAACACAGGCTCAAGTAGCGGACGGAATAGCTCGAAGTCAAGCAAGTCTTTCAGTATCTCAAGAGGGTTGCCCATGGATTGCAGCGACTCCAGCGTCATCTCGCGCTCAAAAATAGGCCGCGAGTTGTCGTTTTGACGGTATTTTTTCGGCTTTTTGCTCATTTGCATCAGTTTTTTGTGCAAATTTACGAATTATTTCCCTGACTACCAAATATTTAATTTATAGAAGTCCCCTTAATT
>CALAVD010000327.1 GCA_937892085.1 uncultured Prevotellaceae bacterium | reverse complement strand
CCATCACGTTGAGGAACTCCTGCTTCACCTGGTCGGGACGGCAGAAGAGGTGGGCGTCGTCCTGGGTGAACGAGCGCACACGGGTCAGTCCGTGGAGCTCGCCCGACTGCTCGTAGCGGTAGACGGTGCCGAACTCAGCGATGCGCAGGGGCAGGTCGCGATAGGAGCGGGGCTTGTTGGCGAAAATCTCGCAGTGGTGGGGGCAGTTCATGGGTTTCAGCATGTACTCCTCGCCCTCCTCGGGGGTGTGGATGGGCTGGAACGAGTCCTTGCCATATTTTGCGTAGTGACCGCTGGTCACATACAGGTTCTTGTTGCCGATGTGGGGTGTGATAACCTGCTCGTAGCCATATTTCTTCTGAATCTTGGCAAGGTAATCCTGCAAGCGGTTGCGCAGTGCGGCGCCCTTGGGCAACCACAGCGGCAAACCCTGTCCCACGCGCTGCGAGAAGGCGAAGAGCTCCATCTCCTTACCGATCTTGCGGTGATCACGCTTCTTGGCTTCCTCAAGGAGCACTAAGTACTCGTCGAGCATCGACTTCTTGGGGAACGAGATGCCATACACGCGCAGCATCTGCTTGCGGGTCTCATCGCCACGCCAGTAGGCGCCAGCCAGCGACAGCACTTTCACTGCCTTAATGGGGGCGGTGTTGGGGATGTGTGGACCGCGGCACAGGTCGGTGAACGCACCCTGAGTGTAGGTGCTGATGGTGCCGTCTTGCAAGTCGTTGATAAGCTCTATCTTATAGGTCTGGCCAGTATCGCCAAAGAATTTCAGTGCATCGGCCTTCGAGATGTCGGCGCGTTTCACTTCTTCTTTCTTTGCCACCAGCTCAGCCATCTTTTTCTCAATTTTCGGGAAATCGGCCTGAGTAATCTCGTTGTCGCCCGGATCGATGTCGTAGTAGAAACCATTCTCGATGGCGGGACCGATGCCGAATTGCACTCCGGGATACAGCTCTTGCAGTGCCTCGGCCAAGAGGTGCGCCGAGGTGTGCCAGAAGGCGTGCTTGCCTTCGGGGTCATCCCACTTGAAGAGTTTTATCTCACCGTCGCTACAAATTGGTCGAGATATATCCCATTCCATGTCGTTGATGCTGGCAGCCAGCACTTGGCGAGCCAGCCCGGAGCTTATGCTCTCAGCAACTTGCAGTGGAGTTACCCCACTCTCATACTCTCTTACACTTCCGTCAGGAAATTTAATGTTGATCATAAATCGTTGTAAATGTGTGTTTGTGTTAATACTTGTGCTATACAACAGCACGTTCTTTTTTATTTAACCTGCAAAGTTACAAAAAAGTTTTCAGTTATCAGTTATCTGTGGGACAGTTTTTTATTTTTTTCGGCAATATGTCGCCAATATGTCGCCATTTTGCTTACGGTGCACTGCATGAACAACACACAGGATTGTTACCGCACGTAGTAATGCAAACACACATTATAAACACTTTGGATGGGGATTAAGAAAAAATAGTATAAAAGATTTGGAGTAGTTGTGAGGGTTTTATAATTTTGCAAGATGCAAAGCGAGTAATTAATCACTCACGACCGAGAACTACACAACTCACTTATGACTACTCGCAACTGATAACAGATAACTCGCTACTGACAACTGATAACTATAAACTCTTAACTAACAATGTATAACCCAAAATCAGCTCATGCCGAGGAGTTTATCGACCACGGCGAAATAATGGAGACGCTGGACTATGCCGCCAAGAACCGCAGCAACCGCCCCCTGATTGAAGAAATCATTAACAAGATAAAGGTCTAAACGACCTTTATCTTGTTAAATA
>CALAVD010000326.1 GCA_937892085.1 uncultured Prevotellaceae bacterium | reverse complement strand
TACAGCACTTGGTGTGTTCGTTAAAAAGGTGTAAAAAATGAACTTTTGCCTTTTATTATCTTAATTTAAGTGCTTGTTTTGGTATATAAATACTAATTTTACACGCTTAAAACGGGCGTTGAGAAAAATTATAGTTAATAATTGACTCAAAATTCCCTGTTTGCACTAATTTTATTGTAACTTTGCAAGTTATTTTTAAATAAAGAAAGAAATGAACAAACACTTTCCATTATACCTGATGCTCTTTTTGTTGCTTGCCACAACCATTGCCTCGTGCAGCAAGAAAGACGACCCCGACACTTCAGGTGACAGCACGTATAATGCTTATTCTACATCTTCAACTATGGTCTCGGCGTTCGCACTCCAGGCCAATGCCAAGATTATCAGTGGTCTTGACTCGGTGAGCTTTGCCATCGACCAGGACCGCGGCGAGATATACAATGCCGACTCGCTGCCCTATGGCACACGAGTTAATGCGTTATGTGTAAGCGTGACATGCGCAAGCACTGTCTCGTCAAGAGTGTTTATCGTGAAAAATGGCAGTGTGCAAAAAGACACCACTATCATTTACAGAAGCAATAGCTCCGACTCCATCGATTTCACTGGCGACGTGACGCTGCGCATCACTTCAAATGACGGGCTGCACACTCGTGACTACAAGGTGAAAGTGAATGTTCACCAGCAGGAGCCCGATGTTATAGACTGGAGCCTGAGTCGCCGTCGCGACCTGCCTGGCGTGTCGTCAACGCTCAAAGCGTCGAAGACCGTGATGTGTGATGACGAATTTCTGTGCTTAGTAAACGATGACGGCAGTTATGCGCTCAACACTGCCGAAGACCCGATGGGAGGCGCATGGAGCAAGACGGCGATTTCATTCCCGTTTGAGCCTAATGTGTCGAGCTTTACGGCTACCGCCTCGGATCTCTATATCCTTGACGAGAACGGAGAGCTTTACTGTAGCACCGACAAAGGCACCAGCTGGAAACACTGCGGTGTGGCATGGAACACCATAGTGGGAGCCTACGGCGACAGGGTGTTAGGAGTGAAACACGATGGTACATCTTGGGTTCACGACGAGTATCCTCAGCGTGACGGCTTTATTCCAACTGCTATCAATGACGAATTCCCTGTTCGCGGCATGAGTCAACTTGTGGCAGCTAACAACGAATGGACTGCCAACCAACAGGCTATGATAGCATGCGGTGAACTTGCCGACGGCACTTTCACTAATGCCGTGTGGGGCTATGACGGCGAGCGCTGGGGGATGGTTAGCAACAACAACGCTGTGCTGCCGCACCTGAGCGATGCGTCACTCTTCAGCTACTATACCTTCACCAAGCCTTCCACTTCTACAACTCCTGTTAAGCGAGTGACATGGATGCTGATAGGCGGTAAACTTGCCGACGGCCGCTTTAACACCATGACCTACGTTTCTCGCAATCAGTGTATCAACTGGAGCGAAGGCGAGAGTGGGGTGCAGTTGCCATCAAGTATTCCTGCCTTCAGTGGTGCACAGGTCTTCGTGTTTGAACGCTTGCAGAGGGCTAATGCTCCCCGCTTGAATTCTTATGATCCAGGTCAGGTGACACCCGTCAACGAGTGGGACTGCTCTTATCTCTATCTCTTTGGCGGCTATGCCTCTAACGGTAGCGCACTCACCAGTGTGTGGGAAGGCGTGCTTCGTCGTCTCACCTATAAACCAGTATTCTAAAAATAACTCAAGCTTCTAAAGTTCAAAAACTTTATAAACTTGAAGTTTAGTGTTTAGAGTTTAGAGAGATGAACAATAACCCATAACCGATAATCTGTGAGCAAGTTAAGAACTTGCGAAACTTCTAAAAATAATTAATTAATGGCTTGTTGCTCATTGAAAATATACTTTTTCATCGCAAAGTTGCGTTTTTCAATATTATAAACTAAGCATTGATAGCTACTATGATAAAGAAAACCGCAATAATAATGACCATGATGCTTGTGGGCGCAGTGTGCGCCTGGAGCCAGACCTACCGCTATGAGATAGGTCCCGCTCTTGGTGTGACTGGCTATCTGGGCGATGTGAACAAGAGCAACATGTATAAGATGCCTCGCGTGGCAGGAGGCGGAATATTCCGTTATAACATGAACTCCCGCTTTGCTTTCAAGGGCAACCTCTTGTATGTGAATCTTGCTGGCGACAGCAAGAATATTGAATCGAAGTTCCCCTTCGACCAGCAGTACAGTTTCACTTCTCATGTCGTGGACTTGGGAGGACAGGTGGAGTTCAACTTCTTCCACTTTGGCGACGGACCACGCTACAAGCATTACAAGCGCCTCTCGCCTTACATCACAGCGGGGCTTGGTGCCGAGATTTCGTTTGCCAATGGCAACACGAGCTTTGGTATGGTGCTGCCGTTAGGCGCTGGCGTGAAGTTCAGGTTGAAAGAACGCCTGAATTTAGGCTTCGAGTTCACCATGCGCAAGTCGTTCAGCGACAAGATTGACGGCATTACCGACCTCTATGGCTATAATCATGGCATTGCAAAGAACACCGATTGGTACTCGGTGGCGATGTTCACAGTGACCTATGAGTTCAGTAAGCGTTGCGTGAAATGTCATTATATTGAGTAATTAAAAAAGGCTAACAACAGAGATATGTCATCGATAGAAAAAATAGACCTCACTCGGCTCCCCAAGCACGTTGCCATTATTATGGACGGCAATGGTCGCTGGGCTAAACAGCGAGGACTGATACGTTCTATAGGTCATGAGAATGGTGTGACTACGGTGAGGCAAATCACCGAAATTGCCAGCGAGATAGGTATAGGGTACTTGACCCTCTACACCTTCTCTACCGAGAACTGGAATCGTCCACAAGACGAGGTTGACGCACTCATGAACCTTATTGTCGTATCGATAGAGCAGCAGACGCCCGACCTTATCAAGAACAACGTGCGTCTCACTGCCATCGGTGACCTGGAGCGAATGCCTGACTTTGCCAAGCAGCGCCTTGCCAAATGCATCGCCGACACCTCACACTGTACCGGGCTGGTGTTGTGCTTAGCATTGAGCTATTCCTCGCGTTGGGAGATAGTGGAGGCATGCAAGTCGTTAGCACAGAAAGTGGCAGCCGGCGAAGTGGCAGCCGACGCTATCGATGCAGATCTCTTCTCGCAGCAGCTCGCCACCCACGATATGCCCGACCCTGATCTGCTCATCCGCACTGCTGGCGATGAACGCATCAGCAACTTTCTGTTGTGGCAGATTGCATACAGTGAACTGTATTTTACCGACAAATTCTGGCCTGATTTCACCAAGGACGATTTTTGCGAGGCGATAGTGAGCTATCAGCAGCGTGAGCGTCGCTATGGTAAAACCAGTGAGCAACTGACATCAAACTAACACGATTTCAAACATTACGAAACAAATATGCGATATATTAAGTTCTTAATAGTGTTTCTCTCGGTAATGGCGCTTGGCGCAACCAGTGGTTATGCGCAAGAGTCATATACCTTGAATGATACAATTTTCAACCCTAAACTTAACTTTAACGGAACTCCCACGAAATATGAGATTGCCGGCATCACAGTAACAGGCGCCGATAATTATGAGGATTATATCATCATAGGTTATTCGGGTCTGTCGGTAGGGCAGCGCATTGATATTCCTGGCGGCGAGCTCAAGACGGCAGTCAAGCGCTTGTGGCGACAAGCATTGTTCTCTAAGGTGCAAATCAAGGTGGAGAAAATCTATGGCAGCAAGGCGTGGTTAGAGTTTGCGCTAAAGCCTCAGCCTCGCATCTCGAAGGCCAACTTTATAGGTATGAAAAAAGGTGAGCAGAAGGATATTACCGAGCGATTGGGCAACCTTGTGGGTAGCAATATGTCGCCAAATATCTCTGACCGCATCAAGACCATTGTTGAGAAATATTATTCTGCCAAAGGCTTTGAGAGAGCTACGTGCCAAGTGCGCCAGCAGCCCGACCTTAGCAAGCAGAACGAGGTGATTGTGGATATCGAAGTCGATAAGCACGAGAAGATTAAGGTTCACAAAATCTATATAGAGGGCAACGAAGTGTTCAGCGACGCAAAGATTAAGCGCACCATGAAGAAGACCAACGAGAGTGGTATCTTAAACATTTTAAAGCTCTTTAGCCAGAAAAAGTTTGTGCGCACCGACTACGAGGAGGACAAGCAACGCATCATAGATAAATATAACGAGAAAGGCTATCGCGATGCCGTGATTGTATGGGATAGTGTTGCCAACTATAACGAAAAGTCGGTTGATGTGTATCTCAAGATTGAAGAAGGAAAGAAATATTACGTTTCTAACATCAACTGGGTGGGAAATACCGTTTATCCCACTGTCACGCTCAACGAGCTATTAGGCTTTGAGAAAGGCGATGTGTATAACCAGAAACTGCTTAACAAGCGCATTAGCGAGGACGACGATGCCGTGTCAAACCTCTACATGAACAATGGTTATCTCTTCTTCCAGCTTATCCCCACCGAGACAAAAGTCGAGGGCGACTCTATCGACCTCGAGATGCGCATCTATGAGGGTAAGCAGGCTCGCATCAACAAGGTGGTCATCAACGGAAACGACCGCCTCTATGAGAAGGTGGTGCGTCGTGAGCTGCGTGTGCGTCCTGGTGAGCTCTTCAGCAAGGAGGACCTGGTGCGCTCGGCTCGTGAGATTGCTCAGACAGGCCATTTCGACCCCGAGAAGATGGACATCCGTCCCGAGCCTAACGAGGAGAACGGAACTGTAGATATCATCCTTAACTTGGAGTCGAAAGCCAACGACCAGATTGAGCTCTCGGCAGGTTGGGGACAGACGGGTATCATAGGTAAGGTGACACTCAAGTTCACAAACTTCTCTATTAAGAACCTCTTCCACCCGTCGTCTTACAAAGGT
This sequence comes from uncultured Prevotellaceae bacterium, assembly GCA_937892085.1. Lineage (GTDB taxonomy): Bacteria > Bacteroidota > Bacteroidia > Bacteroidales > Muribaculaceae > Sodaliphilus. Next base: position 1,878 of record CALAVD010000326.1, on the reverse strand, counting down.
ATCATCCCACAAGGTGATGGACAAACGTTCTCGATCAGCGCTCAGACCAACGCCAAGTATTATCAGGCTTACAGCCTCTCGTTTGTTGACCCGTGGTTTGGTGGCAAGCGCCCCAACACCCTCTCAGTGTCGGCATTCTATAGTAGGACTACCGGTATCAACTCGTCGTTCTACAGTCAGCAGTACCAGAACTACTATTATAACTACATGTATAATGGAGGCTTATATAACGGCTATAACAATTATTATGGCAACTACGGCAGCAACTATTATGAGAACGCCTACGACCCAGGCAAATATTTGCAGATGGCAGGTGTTACCATAGGATTTGGTAAGCGCTTGAAGTGGCCCGATGACTACTTCACCCTCATGGCCGACCTTAGCTACCAGTGGTATAGCCTCAAGAACTGGGAATACATGTTCCACATGAAGAATGGTGTTAGTAATTCGCTCGTGTTAGGACTGACCTTGTCGCGTAATAGTATCGATAACCCGCTCTACACCCGTCGAGGCAGCTCGTTTACCCTGTCGTTCCACACCACACCTCCTGTCAACCTCTTCGGCAAGAAGGATTGGAGGGCGTTGAGCCAGGCAGGTACCGATGCTGCAAAGCGTGACCTCTATCGATGGATTGAGTACTGGAAACTCAAGTTCCAAGCCAAGACTTACACTCCACTCACCGATCCTAACGGCCGCTGGACCCTCGTGCTCATGACACGCGCCGACTTCGGTTTGCTTGGTAACTGGACCAACTATGTGAAGTCGCCCTTCGAGACCTTTTATGTGGGTGGTGACGGCATGAGCGGTAGCTATACCTATGCTACCGAGACTATCGCCTTGCGTGGTTATGAGAATGGCTCATTGACGCCCTATGGTCAAGAGGGCTATGCTTACAACCGATATGTTGTTGAGCTTCACTTCCCATTGATGCTTTCAAACAGCGCTACTATCTATCCTCTCGTCTTTGCCGAGGCTGGTAATGCTTGGACAAGTGTTAAGAAGTTCAACCCCTTCGACCTCAAGCGCTCGGTGGGAGTGGGAGCTCGCATCTATCTGCCAATGATTGGCATGATGGGTATAGACTGGGGATATGGTTTCGACAAAGATGCCTACGGCAAGAAGGGTGGCAGTAACTTCCACTTTGTGCTCGGACAAGAATTCTAAATAATGCAGAATTCAGAATGGACAAATGCATAATGATTATTGAAAAAAACGACCATTAAACTTTTAACTTAAAAACAAGTCAAAAGCAAGCAAGATATTAACAAATTTAGATTCACAATAGACAACATGAAAAAGTATGCTTTATTATTAGTGGCGATGGTTGCCTGCATGGCAACAGCCAGTGCTCAAAAGTTTGCGCTCGTTGACATGGAGTACATCCTAAAGAATATCCCTGCCTACGAGATGGCCAATGAGCAGTTGAATCAAGTGTCGCAGCGCTGGCAGCGCGAGGTTGATGAACTCAAAAAGGCTGCCGATGCTATGTATAAAAACTATCAAAGCGAGTCGGTGTTCCTGACCGATGATCAAAAGAAGAAGAAAGAAGAGGAAATTGTTGCTAAGGAGAAAGAGGCAATGCAGCTCAATGCCAAGTATTTTGGTCCGCAGGGCGAGCTCTTCAAGAAGCGCCAGTCGCTTATGAAACCTATCCAAGATGATATTTATGCTGCTGTGAAGAAGGTTAGCGAGGAACGTGGCTTGCAGGTGATTTTTGACCGCGCCTCGTCGCAGAGCATCATCTTTGCGTCGCCAAACATCGACATTAGCAACCAGGTGCTCGAGAAATTGGGCTACTCGAAATAGTTTATAGTTAAGAGTTCATAGTTAAGAGTTCATTATCTAGACACTCCAAGATCGGAAGAGCACACGTCTGAA
>CALAVD010000325.1 GCA_937892085.1 uncultured Prevotellaceae bacterium | reverse complement strand
GCCGTCGAGGTCGGCGATGGTGCGGACTACTTTTTAACCCGAATCAGTATTAGGATTTATATATGGTGGGAAAATTGGTGTTTTTATTGAGAAAATTAATTTAAAAACTCAGCGAAATTCAACGAAAACATTACATTCTCTCTGATTTTTAAAGAGTTTTTTAGAATTATTCTTTGTATTTACCTGAATTATACCGCCCCAAAAATGGGTCTAAAAAACGATTTTTGGGGAGGGATAGAATTAAATCTCCCCAAAAACAGGTTTGAAAGCATGATTTTGGGGCGGTATAATTTGTTTTGTCAAAAAAAGACCGTAAATTTGCACTGAAATAATTTTGTAATATAAAGATATGGAACAAATAATTGGCAGGAAATCAGAGCAAAACAAGTTGGCCAAATGTTTTGCGTCAGAGCGTGCGGAATTTGTAGTGGTGTGTGGCCGCCGTCGCATTGGCAAGACATTCCTGGTCAGGCAGTTTTTCAAGAACAATTTCACCTTTGAGTTTGTTGGTGGCCACAAAAAACCCTATCAAGAACAACTTCTTAGTTTTTCGTTGGCACTCAATAAATATGGTTGGAAAGGCTCTGCAACAAGTGTCAAGAATTGGTACGACGCGTTCCGTGGTTTGCGTGAGCTGATAGAAAACAGTCCCAGCGGCGAGCGTAAAGTTATCTTCATAGATGAGATGCCGTGGATTGACACATTAAAGTCCTCGTTTGTGTCGGCTCTTGAGGACTTTTGGAATGGTTGGGCAGCTTATCGCACTGACGTAATGCTGCTGGCTTGTGGTTCGGCCACATCATGGATGACCGAGAAAATTCTCAACAACCGTGGCGGGCTGCATAACCGCATTACCGAGTATATCTATCTTGCACCATTTACCCTCGACGAGACAGAGCAATATCTGAATGGATATCTCCATTGCAATTGGCGGCGAGAGCTAATAGCACAGTGCTATATGATTTTGGGGGGAGTTCCATACTATCTGAGTAAAATATCACCATCATTAGGTGTTGAACAAAACATTGACCAGCTGATGTTCAGCCACGATGGTTCTCTCAGGCATGAGTTTGACGAGCTATATAACGCACTTTACACAAATGCCGATAATTACATTACAGTGGTAACTGCTCTGGCGCAGAAACGGATGGGCATGACACGCAAAGAAATTGTGGCAAAAACCAAGGTTGAAGGAGGCACCTTAACCCGAGTGCTCGCTAACCTTGAGCGCAATGACTTCATACGGGGTTTTGCACAGTATTCTATGCCAAAGGTCAAAGTCATCTATCGACTGACAGATTTTTACTCCTTATTCTATCTCAAATTCGTTGACAATGACCGAAGCGGTGATGAGCAAAAATGGACGCACATGATTGGCTATGGCTCAGTGAATGCGTGGAGAGGACACTCCTTTGAACTGCTTGCCTTGCTTCACATAAACCAAATCAAGCAACGATTGGGCATCGGTGGAATGTTGACATCGGTCAGCAGTTGGAGAAGCCGCACCTCGGGCGAACAGATAGACCTGCTTATTGACAGAGTGGATAACATCATCAATATCTGTGAGATGAAGTTTACCAATCTTCCATTTGAGATTACAAAGAGCTATGCAGAACATATTCGAGAGCGTATGGCACACTTTGCTCAAGAGAGGAAATGCCGTAAATCACTTATTCTGACAATGGTGACCAGTGCTGGTATAGCTACTAATTCTCACAGCCATATTGTACAGAATGAGGTTACATTGGATGACCTTTTTGTCCCATATCGCAAATTCTAAAATATAAGGCACCATGGAGACAGATGCATTATCCATTGTCCATAACAAACAAGCTCAAACACACAGATTAAAAATATACTTAGAGAGAGAGCATAATCATAAGACCGAGACTTCTCTCAAACTTGATGTTCGTCCTTCATTAAATCTCGGCTGGACTTTCTAAATTCTAAATTAAGGTAATTGCATAAATCAGGCAAAATAGACAACCTGCTTAAATATTTATTGAAATGTGCCCATTCATTAAAAAAAGAGATTGGACACATTTCTGTCTTTAACGCCACGCACACGATACCCCACAGCGATTATCATCTCAAGAGAGTAGAAAATCACGTTATAACTCTTGCCATCAGCGGCAGTTGTTAAGGTGGGTTCTATAAATTAATAAAATGTTGAGATGGGTTCTTGGCTGTTTTTGTTTCTTTTCGGCATCTGCTTCGTTAAATCCTTGCAACATAGCCCGCTATGCCGCTGCTGCTTTAACTTCGCATCTGCTCGAAAATAAATCAAAAACACCTCAAGTTAATTTATAGAACCCACCTTAAGAACTTCTTAACAACTGAAGTTTCGGTCAATTCGTTTTCTCTCAGGATGTTAGAAATGTGCATGCTAATGTTGGGCTTAGAGGTGGCAAAAAGTTCTGCCATCTGTTGTTGATTAACCCAGATTTTGCCGTCATGAGCATAAAGCGCGACCGATGCTCGCCCATCGGCAGTGCGGTAGATTATGATATTTCGTTCTTGGTTGTTGTCCATAATTGATTACGGTTAATATTTTCCATCAAATATTTGCGTATTTCTTCTTCTGAGGGCAGTTGCAGCTTATATTTACTCACAAACAGATTTTGAGATAACCCTTCTGTGGCATACCTAACTGTTGTTTCTCCATAATCGGTACACAATAGTAGCCCTATAGGTGGGTTATCATCGGGTTGCATAACTTCATGGCGGTAGTAATTGAGATATAGATTTAATTGCGATGCATATTCATGACGGAATCGGTCAATCTTCAAGTCAACAATAACATGGCATTTCAAAATGCGGTGATAAAAGATAAGATCGGCCTTGAAGTAATCCTGATCCACTAGTATGCGGCGTTGCCTTGCCTCAAAACAAAACCCTTTTCCCATTTCAAGCAGAAATTGTTGCAGATGGTTTAGAATCTCTTCTTCTAGTTTTCCCTCGGTAAATACTTCTTGTTGTTTCAATCCTAAGAATTCCAGCGTCACTGGATCATGGATGGTATGCTGTGGCTGAAGCATTTCACTTCCGTTTTCAACATATTGCCTTAGTGCCAGTTTATCCTTCGACAATCCCATGCGCTCAAAATAGAGTGAGGATACTTGGCGATCAAGTTCCTTAATAGTCCAACATCCGGCAATGGCCTCTTGTTCGTAGAATGCTCGTTTGAAATCGTCATTGATTGATGAGAGATATAGCAGACTGGAGTAATTGAGTCGTTGAAACAACTTGCTAGGATTGGTTTGATATTGTTCTAATTTGGCGGATGGCATCCGCCAAATTTCAGCCTCCTGATTTTCAGTGTTTTCCGATTTGGCGGTTGGCATCCGCCAAATTTCCGGAATTAGTATTTTTGTATTTCCTTGCAACATATTGCTCACAAACGTAACTACTTCAGTTCCCAGCTGTTGATAGCGATTATAAAAGAGTCTAAATTCTCTCAGCCGGCGAGCATCGAGGCCGCGGCGGTTAATCTTAGTGGCAAGATTATTAAGCAATTTAGCACCATATTTGGCTCTGTCCTGACCATGCTGCTCATACTCAACGATATAACGCCCTATAAGCCAGTTGCGTGCTGTAAGCGAGAGATTGATGGCATGAGAGGCCTGCTCCTGCATCATATCCTGTACTTGCACAATTTGTCGTGAGAGTTGGTCTATAGTAACTACCACGTTATGACTTGTTGAGACTGTCTTGTATTCGGCCAGATCGGAAGAGCACACGTCTGAACTCCAGTCACACT
>CALAVD010000324.1 GCA_937892085.1 uncultured Prevotellaceae bacterium | reverse complement strand
AAGCCACGGACTGCCCGCAATCCTTTACGACCCACAAAGCCGCGGTGCCATCAGCCACCTCATGCTCGCAAAAGAACTCATTGAGCGAGAGACACCCAATGCATAACCCATCGCTGAGGCTGTTACAACCCCTCAAAACTTGTTAATCTTATAAAAATGGCTGAGTTTTCTCAGCCTTTTTTTGTAAATTTGCAAGCTAAAAACACATTTCGTGGGATTGTAGCCTCACACTTGACTACGACCACCACTCTAAAAAGTATCTATAGTATATGAAACGAAACGCTTTAGGACGCGGTTTAGACTCACTTATATCAATGGACTCGATGGACGAGATTCAGCTCAGTGGCTCGTCGGCAATCAACGACATTGCAATTGGCGACATCGAGCCAAATCCCGACCAACCCAGAACCTCATTCGACAAGGAAGCTCTTAACGAGCTTGCCGCATCAATCAAGGAGCTTGGCATCATCCAGCCTCTCACTCTGCGCAAACTTGACAACGGCAACTACCAGATTATCTCGGGCGAGCGTCGCTACCGAGCTGCCAAAATCGCCAAGCTCACCAGCGTGCCAGCCTACATCCGCGACGCTAACGACACCGAGCTTACCGAGATGGCTCTTATCGAGAATATTCAGCGCGAGGATCTCAACGCCATCGAGATTGCCCTGACCTTCAGCAAGCTCATTGACCAGTATCACCTCACCCAGGAGCGCCTGAGCGAGCGCATAGGCAAGAAACGCACTACGATTGCCAACTTCCTGCGTCTGCTCAACCTTCCTGCCGAAATTCAACTGGGGTTGCGAGACAAGAAGCTCGACATGGGTCACGCCCGCGCAATTCTCTCGGTCACCGACCCTGCTTTGCAGTTAAAATTATATAACGAGACACTTAAAAAAGGTTTATCTGTTCGCCAAGTGGAGCAACTGGCAAAACAGTATCAGGAAATCATTAAAAAAGGTGAACCGACTCAAGATAGTGCGTCGAAGCGCCACAACAACACTGATTTCGACATCCTAACCAATCATCTGACTAAGGCTTTTGGCGTGCCAGTGAAGATGGCATGCGACACCAATGGTAAAGGAAAAATAACATTTGCCTTCAGCAGTGATGATGAACTTGACAGAATTATTAGTATCTTTGACCGATTAAAAGAAAAATAGCGGCTTGTGAGGCACTCGGCAACAACACATTTGTTGTGGCATGAGCGCCACACACATATAAGATTTTACGTGAAAAAGGTTGGCAACATATCACTCTGGGCTTCGCGCATGGTATTGCTGCTCATGTGCGCAGTCTGTGCGTGTTCGGCGCAGGCGCAGAGTAGCGAGTTCTCAGCTTCTCGCGACACCTTTGTGGTTGCCGACAGCACGATGTCTCTCAGCGCAAAGCTCGACAATGAGCCGAAGCCCGTTGTCAATGACAAACTCAAGTTTAACCCCAATCCTCAGCGAGCCATGTGGCTCTCGGCGCTGTGCCCAGGAGCAGGACAAATCTACAATCGCCGCTACTGGAAGCTGCCCATCGTGATTGGCGCTTTTGTGGGGCTGACCTACGGCACGTCGTGGAACAACCGAATGCTCAACGACTATTCCAAAGCCTACCGCGACATCACCGACAACGACCCCAACACGCGCAGCTACATGGACTTCTACCCTCCCACCGTGAAGGAGAGCGACCTCGACAAGTCGTGGCTCACCAGCACGCTGAAAAATCGCAAGGACTATTATCGCCGCTACCGCGACATCTGCATCATTGGCATTGCTGCAGTGTATCTGCTTAACGTTATCGACGCCTATGTCGATGCCTCGATGATGCACTTCGACGTCAGCGACGACCTGTCGATGCAGCTGCATCCGGCAGTGATTGAATCTTCCACATCACACTTGCCCTCTATAGGACTTGGATGCGCGTTCTCATTTTAACGACACACGAAATATCAACCAGAAAACATAGATATGCTCATGAAATATAAGGTTCTAATATTAACAGCAATCACGTTTGCTACAACGTGCCTTGGTGTAAACGCCAAGAACATTCTTTCGCTCAAGGAGTCGATAACCGATAACGCTATCGTCTATCCTTCGAGCTTCGAGACCAATACTAAAGAAATGATGGAAAACTGGTATCTCAAGAACTATGCCATTATCGACGAGTCAAACATTGAGAGTCGCGACTATGGTCTGGTGAGCGACGCTGAGTACATCAGGCGACTGAAAGCTCTGCCCACCGAGATTGAGATGCCTTTTAACCAAATCGTGAAAAGTTACATCGAGCGATATGTCGTTAGAAGCCGCACCCTCGTGGCTCAAATGCTGGGAATGTGCCCCTACTACATGCCCATCTTTGAGGAAGCTCTCGAGCGTCACCAGATGCCTCTCGAACTCAAGTATATCCCCATCATTGAGTCGGCACTTAACCCTAATGCCGTCTCTCCAGCTGGAGCAGGCGGACTGTGGCAATTCATGATTACCACTGCCAAGGGCGTGGGACTCACGGTTGACACCCAACTCGATGAGCGCCGCGACCCCTACAAGTCGAGCGAGAAAGCTGCGGTCTATTTCAAGCAGCTCTACAACACCTACCACGACTGGTCGCTCGCCATCGCCGCCTACAACTGCGGACCTGGCAATGTGAACAAAGCTATCAGGAGAGCTGGCACCGAGAACCCTGACTTCTGGGAGATTTACAACTACCTGCCTCGTGAGACTCGTGGCTATGTGCCAGCTTTCATCGCTGCCAATTATGTGATGACCTACTATCAGAAGCACAACATCAACCCCACCCTCACCAAGAAGCCTCTCATCATCGACACAGTGGCAGTGACAAAACGCATTCACCTCAATCAGATATCTGACGTGCTCAACATCCCACTCGATGAGATTAAAATCCTTAACCCGCAATACCGAGCTGGCGTCATTAACGGCTCTCAGGCAAGACCCCTCACCCTCGCGCTGCCCTCACAGCAAATCTACAGCTACATCATGGCCGAGGACAGAATTGAGAACTACCAGAAGAATATGTACGCGCAAAGGGATGAAGTAAATCCTGGTGATGTGAGAACGATAGTCGGCGATGAGGAGGCGCAAGACAAATATATCTATCACACCGTTACCGACGGCGAGGACTTCATTGAGATTGCCGACCGCTATGGCATGGAATATGACGCTCTGAAAGAACTCAACCAGCTCGCTTCTACCACGCTACACCCAGGACAAGTGCTACAAGTGATTAACATGAACTCGGTAATCAACGAGACAGTGATGGGCTCACAAAGTGGCAATTCTTCTAACAACATGGCCTCGCAAGGGTTGGTAGCCGACAACAACAGAGGCAACAGCAACAGCAGCTACAACAGCGGTTACAACAACAGCAGTTACAACAACAGCAGTTACAACAACGGCCACAACAGTTCTAACAACTACAATGCCCCTAACAACAACCGCAACAACAATAGCAGCTACAACAGTAGCAACAACAATAACAACCGTGACAAGCAAGCGTCGGTACCCCCAAGACCCGAGCAGCAAAAGACGCAGCCAAAGAATGTTCCCGAAAAGCAGAACACTGCAAGCACTCCTAAAAACGACAACAAGGGCAACAACAATACTGCTAAGAACAACACTAACGTAGCCAAAAACAGCGCCAACAACAACGCTAAGGCCAACGACAAGAAGGCAGCCGACAAAAAGGTAGCCGAGAAGAATGTTGATGACAAAAAGGCAAGCGACAAGAAAGCTGCCGATAAAAAGGCGGCTGACAAGAAGACGGCCGACAACAAAGCCAACGACAACAAGAAAGCTAATAACAAGAAAGTAGCCGAGAAGAAAGAGGAGAAAAAACCGGCTCCCACTCCTAAACACAAAGTGAAAGAAGGTGACAACCTCACAAAGATTGCAAACCGGTATGGCGTTTCGCCCGAAGACCTGCGTGCTGCAAACGGCATCAACGGCGACCACATTGAGATAGGTCAAAACATCACCGTTCCCGAGAAGGGATATGCCAAGAAACATCCTCAACCCAAGCAGCAAGCCAAAGAGCAACCCAAGCAACAGGGTAAGCAGCAAGCCAAAGAGCAAGGCAAGCAGCAAGGCAAGCAGCAAGCTAAGCAACAAAAGAACAACAACTCCACTACTGCTCAGCCCAGTAACAATAAAAGCAACAAGTCGGGCAAGAAGAAATAACCACACTTGTTAGCGACAATAACACTAAGCGAGATGGCAACCACGCTCATCTCGCTTCTTCTTTTCAACACCTAAGCACACCCTAAAGATTATTTCCCATAACTCTCTTGTGGCTCGGCAGCGAGAGGAAGTGACTCCTCCTCGGCAGCGGGATATAGCTTCGCGCCTCTGGTCTCAAGAAAAATCTGACTCAAGCGGCGGCTCAAAGCGAGCAACGTGGTGCCGCGTTTTTCCTTTGTGAGCTGACATTCCCACACCACCAGCACATACCACCCCATCTTGTGAAGCAAGCGGTAGTTGCGCTCGTCACGCTCACGGTTGCGGCGAAACTTCGCCTCCCAAAAGTCAACATTAGTCAACGGAACCCTATACTTGTCGCAACCCTCATGAGCATGCCAAAAGCAGCCGTTCACAAAAATCACTGTGCTTAGCTTAGTCAGCACAATATCGGGACGACCTGGCAGCTGCTTCACGTTAAGACGATAGCGGTAGCCCTGCTTCCACAGCCAGCGACGCACCATCATCTCAGGCTTGGTGTCGCGGCTGCGGATGTGGCTCATGCAGCGGTGCCGCTGCTCGGGAGTCATCTTATCGGCCATAGTGGTAGGAGGAAATAGAAATATCAATGATATTTTTAGTATCACTGCTCTAATCTACACCGAGGACCTTTTTCACTTGGTTGGTGAGGTCGATGGCATCAGCGCCGGCATAGGCTACAGGAGTCTTTGACACATCAATTATATAAGTGTATTGACCTGCATCACCCACTTCACTAATGGCAGCGTTAATTTTGGCATAAATGGGAGCTTCGAGCTCTTGCTTCATAGTTGCCAACGAAGCTTGGCTCTTAGCGAGAAACGCCTCTATTGCACTATTGCTCTCTTGTATCTCGCGCACACGGCGGTCTCGAATGGTGGCAGGAGTGTCACTATTGCTGGCAAGAGCTTGATAAGCGGCATACTTACCATTAAACTCGGTCTGCATCATCTCATACTCTGCCTTGAACTGCTGCGATGTCTTGTCGAGCTGCTCGCTCGCCAACTTACTCTCGGGCATAGCGTCCATAACACTCTGCACATCGACCGTAGCAATCTTCATCTGCGCCATTACCGCCAGCGGCAGCGTCAGTAGCGCAAGCATCAATAATCGTTTAGTTATCATATCTTTTACTGTTTTAATTGCATTCGTTACCGCAAAGGTAACTCTTTTTTGCGGGGTTTAGATTATTTCGCAATAAAAAAATTGGCTTGGGGTGATAAATAACCTCAAGCCAATTACAATCATTGTATGCGATAATTATTTAATACCTAACTTAGCTTTTACTTTAGCCGAGATGTCCTCAATGTTGGAACCCTGGTAAAGGAGAGTTGCAGAGTCAAGGATACCGGCATAGCCACCCTCGGCACCAACTGTCGTAATTGCAGTCATCAACTTCTGCTGAATAGGAGCCATCAGTGTCTCTTGCTGCTTCTGAAGGTCTTGCTGAGCAGTCTGCATGAAGTTCTGGTAACGATTATAGAGGTCCTCAAGCTCTTTGGCCTTAGCAACGGCAGTAGGGTCGTTCTCGGGGTTTGCCATATTTTTTGTTAGGCCCTCAAGCTCTGTCTGCTTTTTGTTAAACTCATCTTGAAGAGCCTTGGCTTGATTTTCATACTTCGCGCTCAATTCATTGAGAGTATTTTTCATTGTTGTGAACTCGGGCATAACGTTAAGAATTTCTGTTGGATTAACAGCACCCAACTTCAGTGACTGTGCGCTCAGGCACATAGGAACAGCCACAAGGACTGCAAGTAAAAATTTCTTGAACATAATCAATTTATTGGTTATTTAATAAAAATGGTTTTTAATAGAATCCCAGTCTGGCTAAAGCTTTTATTGAAGCAAACATCATAACATAAAAAATAACAAAGTAGTTCA
>CALAVD010000323.1 GCA_937892085.1 uncultured Prevotellaceae bacterium | reverse complement strand
TGACGACGATGGCTCCGAGGCCGTCCCACAGGTTGTCGAGGGCGAAGATGCCTTTGGCGCCCACTCGGCTGGACTGATACTCAGGTCTTACAAACGAGCGACCCAACTCTATGCTACAGGGCAGGTAGTTGTCAAGGAATTCCTGTGAGAAATGGAACATGTGCGACATGGCGATGTTAGGAATCCCGTCATCGTTGATGCGCATATTCTTGCCCACGATATATCGATAGGCGCCTATTATCTCTTGGGCGTCGGGATTCCACACTAACAGTTGCTGGCACGCTGGCACCATCAGGTCAAACTCGTCGATGTCGCACTCTTTGCCTGTGCCACCTCCTGCTTGCCTGAACGTCACCTCGCGCAAGCGTCCTATCTCGCGCATAGTGTTAGGGGAGTTGTGAGCGTCAACGACATAGATTTCGTTGCCGGCCTTGTTAGTCTTGCGCAACAGGCGCTCTCGAGTGAGTTCCTGAGTGATGAGCTTAATGTCAACCTTGTCGATAATTTCCTGTATCATACTGTGCTATGATTTTTTCAGTGTGTAAACCAACTCACGTATTTTCTCGGCCTCGCCACGTGCGTTCTTGGCATCGAGGTCCTGCCACCTGATGGGCTTGCCGAAATAGACGTCAAACTTCTGCCCCGACGACTTGAACATCTCCCTTGGCAAAAATATCATCTCTACATTGAACTTGATGCCTAACCATTCCCTGAGCTTTGCAAAGCGATAGAAGAACTTGCTGTTGCGACCGTCGAAATAGACTGGAATAATGTCGCGCCGGCTGCTGACGGCTTGTGAGACGACAAACTTCTGCCACCTTAGGTCGCCAATCTTGCCGCCCTTGAGACGGCGTGAGCATAGCCCTGCCGGAAAGGTAATCATCTGCTTGTCGCCGTTATATTCAGCTTCTATCTCCTGGGCGTTCTGTCGTGACTGCCGCCCAAACTTGTTGACGGGCATGAACACGTTGCTGAGAGGTTTCACTTCCATCAGCAGGTCGTTGACAATGAACTTGATGTTGTCGCCGCCGTAATGGTGGCCTATGAGCGAGATCAGTGCCATGCCGTCGAGTCCTCCTAACGGGTGGTTGCTGGCAAAGATGAAGCGTCCCTCGTTAGGGATGTTGTCCTCGTTGATGGCGTTATAGGTCACGTTGAGGTCGGCGAGAGCGATGTCGGCAGCTCCCACGCCTTTGTCAGCACTCATATCGGTAAGAATCTTGTTCAGCCCATCCTGCCTGATGATGCGTTCCACCCATCTTATCACAAAGCGGGGAATGAACTTATAGTGACGAGGCAGGCGCTGCCTTATCACGTTGTCAACATCTATTCTTAATGGCTTAGATTCCATGAGCAAAAGTTTTTAACCCACAAAGATAATTATTATTGCAAAAAATCAGAACTATTATTCCCAAAAAAGTTTCATTTTTTTATTCGAGGATTGCGACGGCGCCACGTGAGTTGTCGAGGGCGAAGGTGAAGAAGCGGGCTGGGGGAGTGAGGGGCTTCAGCGCTGTGACCTCGCCATCAGTAATCTCGAGTGACGGGAAATCGTGAGTCAATCCTGTGCCGGTGGCCTTGGCATAGCTCTCTTTGAGAGTCCAAAGCTGGGTGAAATAGGCGTTTCTTGAATCGGTGTCGGTGAGGGCATAGAGCTTGGCTTTCTCGGCGGCGTCCATGGTGTAGTTCACGAGGCTGTCGCGTGCGGTGACGATGGTCTGCACATCCACACCAAGTGGCACGTCGCCTATGGCACACGCCACCACGGTGCCGCTATGCGAGAGGCTGAAGTGCAGCTCTAAGTGTTGCTCAAAAGCTGGCTTGCCATGCTCGCCCACTACATATCGCATCTCTCGCTCACGCAGGCCACGGCTTTGCAGCATGTTGTCGAGCAGCAGCCCTGCACCGGCACTGAGCATCTTGCCGCGCTCATAGCGATAGCTCAGCGCCTTGTCGCGACGGTACCCCGACAGCAATGCCAAAGCATCTTCTATTGCCCCCTCTGCCGCCAGCGGAGTGACGTCGGCCACCTTCACCTCGCAACTGTCGAGAATGAAGTGTTTCAATATCTCTATGCCATTGCCGTTATTCATCGTCTCATTGCAATTTGTTTTGCAAAGATAATTAATTCTGAGTAATTTTGCAGCGTTTTCACACAAATATACATGGAATGAAACTCTTTAAAGATATAAAAGACAAAGTGATGTCGTCGCCATTAGCACCACTGGTGGCGGTGCTGTGCAACCTGTTTATTGCCTACGTGGTTTATTTCGTCGCCCGTGTAGCCTACTACTTCGAGAACTACAGCATCTTCTCGCAGGGATTGCACGGCAAGGCGATAGCCGATGCCTTTGCCGGAGGCGTGGCATTCGACTCGTCGGCAATCATGTACACCTGCGCCATCTACATCATCATGGTGCTGTTGCCGCTTCACCTCAAGGAGCGCGGCACCTACCACAAGGTGTGCAAGTGGACGTTTGTCATCATCAACAGCATCGCCCTGGCGATGAACCTGATGGATGCCGTGTATTTCCAGTACACGAGTCGCCGCACCACGAGCACCGTCTTCAGCGAGTTCGGCAACGAGGGCAACTTGGCAGGAATTATGGGCATTGAAGCACTCAAGCACTGGTATTTTGTGCTATTAGCGGTGGTGCTTATATGGCTTATGTGGAAACTATATGTCACGCCGCGGCTCGAAGCGAGAAAATGCCGCAACTGGCGATATTATGTGGCAATGGTGCTGAGCCTTGTGGCTATGGTGCCGGCAGTGGTTGGCGGCATGCGTGGCGGCTTGGCTCACTCGGTGCGTCCCATCACCGTGAGCAATGCCAATCAGTATGTTGACCGCCCCATCGACGCCGCCTTAGTGCTCAACACGCCATTCTCCATTTTGCGCACGTTAGGCAAGAACGTATTTGACGACCCGCATTACTTCGACGACAAGGCGCAACTCGAGGCAATCTACACCCCCGTTCACCAGCCCGACAGCGCTGCCGTGTTCCCCCCTAAGAACGTGGTGGTGATTATCATCGAGAGTTTTGGAAAGGAATACGTGGGTGCCTTCAATCACGACCTCGACGGCGGCTCTTATAAGGGTTACACTCCTTTTCTCGACTCGCTGCTCACACGCTCCATGTCTTTCAAATATAGCTATGCCAACGGCCGCAAGAGCATCGATGCCATGCCCAGCGCGCTATCGGGCATCCCCATGATGATAGAGCCGTTCTTCCTCACCCCAGCCTCGATGAACGACCTCAGCGGCATTGCCCGCCAGCTCGACGACAAGGGCTACTACACTGCGTTCTTCCATGGTGCCAACAACGGGTCGATGGGCTTTCAGGCGTTTGCGCGTGCCACAGGCTACCAGCAATATTTTGGGCGAACCGAGTTCAACCAAGACCCGCATTTCGGCGGCGACAAAGACTACGACGGCATGTGGGCTGTGTGGGACGAGCCATTTTTGCAGTTTATGGCATCGAAAATCAACGGCTTTCGCGAGCCGTTCTTGGCAACGGTGTTCACAGCCTCGTCGCACCATCCTTTCAAGGTGCCTGAGCAGCTTGAGGAGCAGTACCCCGAAGAAGGTCCCCAGCCCATTCACAAGTGCGTGCGTTACACCGACATGGCGCTGCGTCGTTTCTTTGAGGAGGCCGCTAAGCAGCCGTGGTACAGCAACACCCTCTTTGTCATCACTGCCGACCACACCAACCAGACCACTCACGACGTGTATCAGACTGATCTCGGTCTGTACTCCATCCCCATCATCTTCTTTGCCCCCGACGGCAGCATAGCGCCCGGTGTGCGCGACGACGTGGTGATGCAGCAGGCGAGCATCATGCCCACCATTATGGGAATATTAGGTTATGACAAGCCTTACCTCGCCTTCGGGTGCGACATCGTCAACACGCCAGCTTCTCATACTTGGGCATTTAACTACAACAACGGCATTTATCAGTACATAAAGGGCGACCTCATGTTGCAGTTCGACGGCGAGAAGACTAAAGCCATCTACCGCTTTAAGACCGACCCCATGCTGCGCAACAACCTCGTGGGAAAGGTGCCCGAGCAGCAAGCCCTCGAGCGCGAGCTAAAAGCCCTCATCCAGCAATACATGGACCGCATGAATGGCAACCGGCTTATCGCCACAGAAAAAAGCGCCCCGCAGGACGCTTAATTTCAGTTGTTAGCATTTAGCTCTTAGCTTTCTGCATTAAAGAAGGCGCAGCCCAATTCAGCATTGTGCATTATGCATTGTGCATTATGCATTATGCATTGTGCATTGTGCATTGTGCATTATGCATTATAAATTGTGCATTGTGCATTATAAATTGTGCATTGTGCATTATGCATTATGCATTATAAATTGTGCATTGTGCATTGTAAATTGTGCATTAAAGAATTACTCCATCTTGAACATATCCTTGATGCCGCCTATGCTGCCCATGAGGTTGCTTGCCTCGTAGGGCAGGTAAACCGTCTTGGTGGCGGGACCGCTGGCGATGCTCTGCAGGGTCTCGATGTAGTTCTTGGCGAGCAGGTAGTTGGCGGGATTGGTGCTCTTGCCCACCGCCTCGGTAACCTTCTCGATGGCGATAGCCTCGGCCTCGGCGCGGCGCACGCGAGCCTCGGCCTCACCTTCGGCGGCGAGGATGGCCTTCTGCTTGGCGGCCTCGGCGCGGTTGATGACCGAAGTCTTCTCGCCCTCACTCTGGAGGATTACAGCAGCCTTGTCGCCCTCGCTGGTGAGGATGGTGGCGCGCTTGTTACGCTCGGCCTGCATCTGCTTCTCCATAGCTTGGAGC
Source organism: uncultured Prevotellaceae bacterium (assembly GCA_937892085.1). Classification (GTDB taxonomy): domain Bacteria; phylum Bacteroidota; class Bacteroidia; order Bacteroidales; family Muribaculaceae; genus Sodaliphilus. Next base: position 1,084 of record CALAVD010000323.1, on the reverse strand, counting down.
ACGCTTGCCGGTGGCATAATGTCTTGCAGCTCCACGCGGTTCACCTTCACGCCCCACTTGTCGGTGGCCTCGTCGAGCACGGCACGCAGCTTGTTGTTGATGGTGTCGCGCGAGGTGAGAGTTTGGTCGAGCTCCAGCTCACCGATTATGTTACGCAGGGTAGTTTGAGTGAGCTTCTCGATGGCGTTGGGCAGGTTGCTGATTTCATACACCGCCTTAAAAGGATCCACAATCTGGAAATAGAGCAGCGCGTTGATCTGCATCTGGATGTTATCTTTGGTGATAACGTTCTGCTTGTCGAAGTCATAAACTTGCTCGCGCAGGTCTATCCTGTTAGTATATACATATCGTCCGTTGGCAAGCGAGATGATGGTCTTGGCGCGGTCGATAAACGGGATGATGATATTGATACCCGGTTTGAGCGTGGCATGATATTTGCCGAGGCGCTCCACAATCTTTGTCTCACTCTGAGAGATAATCACAAGGCTCATCTTGATAAAAATGAGCACCAGCACTACGAGTGCAGCAATAACGATAAGAGAAATCTGTCCTGAGTCCATAATAGTTATTAGTTTAGAGTTTTGAGTTCTTAGTTTTGAGTTCTTAGTTTTTTCTAGAAGATCTAGAAATTCTAGAGGTTCTAGATTCAGCATTCAGCATTCAGCATTCAGCATTCAGCATTAGTTCAAGGGTCTCACGGTGATGATGGTGCTTGCCATCGACACCACTTCTACGCGTGCGTCCTTGGCGATGGCTTGCTCGTTCTCGCCGCAGGCCTTCCACGAGTCGCCGTCAATCTTCACGCGGCCATAGCCGGCGGCAGGGATAGCGTCGGTCACCACACCCTTGCGCCCTATCATGGCATCGACGTTGCTGGGGCGGTCATCGCCCTTGCCGTGGAGATACTTGAGAGCCATAGGCCTCACAAAGAGCAGGCACAGCAGCGATGCTACGGCAAAGATGATGATCTGCGCCGTGAAGCCCGGCACAAACGTGGAGGCTATTGCTGTCACAAAAGCGCCTATCGAGAAACACATGATGAAGAAGTCGCCAGAGGTCAACTCTAAAATAAGGCAGATGAAGC
>CALAVD010000322.1 GCA_937892085.1 uncultured Prevotellaceae bacterium | reverse complement strand
AAACAGAAAACAATAAAATTGACATATAATCAGTTTTTTCAGAAAAATCAGTTGTTTATTATATTATGCAACAGCCTCCGATGTTACTACCTTACACAGTCTTTTACAGGTGTGCCACAAAAGGTTGCAATTTATCTATTATCCACTCCTATCTTCTCCCTTACCAGCACCACGAATCGTCGCAAGTCTTCCTCGCCCGAAAATGCAGTTAAGGGAATCGCAAAAAAAGTGTATAGGTTCTTCTTGAAGCGCAGCACATAGCAATGGCACATGACCGTGGTCGAAGCGATGTCACCCCAAGGAATGACGTGCTGGTGCATCTTCTCGCTCATGAAATCGAGTTGCAAGCCCGCATCACTCGCAGTTACCGTTTTCTCCAGTATCGACCACCGCGACTCCAGCGTCAAAGCGAAATAATACAACACTGGAAACGACACCATCACCATTGCCATCGCCACTATCAGTGCCACAAAGGCAAAACGAGTGTCAACCGCCGTCAACGCCAGACACACCACCGGCGGCAGCAGCAACAACCACCACCAGCGCACGAAAAACAGCCTATAAAGTATCGACATATAGGTGCCCGACGATATGGAACATTCCTTAATTACCACTCTCTATTATTTAAGCTCACCTTAATCTTGATAGACTCACGCAATTGATTTTCGCGCTCATACATCTCCATATTCCTTTTCACGAGTTGCTGGCAATAGCCGGTACCTTCTTCGTTATAGAGTTTGCTAAGGTTGAGATAATGCTGACCATTGCCTCGCTCTATTGAGAACACCTGAGCTTGACGCTCGCGCACCTTGTCGCATTGCGGGCTGTGATGGTTATCACCTGTACCATTAAGCACGCTGGGCACGCCACCCGCCACGCCAATGCGCGCGGCAAACGTCTCGGCACAAGGCGGATATCCCAATGCAATCCACATTGTAGTTAATTCAGATGGTTCTCTCTGGGCGACTCCCTCAATCACTATTGATGCCGTAGAGATGCGACGCGGAATAAAATCCTGATCAACTATCCACTCCTCACCGTTATGGGTAAAGTCCTTGCCAAGCAGACTGTGGTAAAACGTTCTCGAGAACACCTCAGTGAACATCCATGGTTCGAAATCACCGGCCGTTATGTGAGGGGCAAGCAGATGCTTCGCATTGCCCTCGCGCACATAGCCCATGCCCTCATCGAGACGGCCACTGTAAGAATAATTGGTTCTAATAAGCACTCCATCGGGCGCATCGGAGAGGTCATATTTTTTATAGGTGTAATTTCCCGTCTCAAAATAAGCGCCATTGCCCTGAGCGTCTATCACGCCAAAGTTCGCCTCAACGCCTAAAGGTTTGGGCAGCTCTTGCAATAACCGTTCAAAGTCGTCAACTGTGACGCAATGCTCCAACGCGAGCTTCATCACCACGCCCTCGCGGTCCATTTCGCTCTCGGGCACATCGTCGTCGTTCAGGTTATAGGATGCCGTGTTCATTATAGCAAAACCTTTCTCGTTAAATCCGGTCCACGCCGCAGTGTCGAGAGGGTCGGTGGCGTCAAAAATCGCCACAAACTCATAGCAGTCGCCGTGAGCCTTAATAAGCTCCACGCGGTTGTCGGGGCAACCCGTGTCGCGGTGCTTCCATAGCAGCGGCCTGCCCGAAGCAGTCTTTTTTCCTGAGATTATCGCCGAGGTGCAAGCCATTGCCGCAAAGCCTCCGACCAGAATCACAATGAGTATTAATACCTGTTTTTTCATGATTTCATTGAATTTCTTGCCCCAAAGGTAGTATAAAAAGGCATTATGCACAAAAAAATTTGCCAATTAAAATAAAATTACTACCTTTGCACTGAATTTAGCACACCCAATCACAACAATCCAAAACAAAACACCTACTTTTTTATCTTAAGGTGTGCAATTTTCATGTTTTCAATTATTCTAAATCATCTCAATCACATCGAGTGGATCATCCTTTATATGATTTCGATAACGCTCGTTATTTTCTTTAATGATTGTGTAGCAACGCTACACAATGTGCGAGATTGAGTATTTCACGATTTTTCATTTTTACTATTATGTATAACATTAACGAACTAAGTTCTATGACCAACGCTGAGTTGAAAGACTTGGCGAAATCTATGGGCATCAAGAAAGTAAACACTACTCCTAAGGACGACTTGGTATATCAAATCATTGACCAGCAAGCCATTGATGCCTCAAAGAATGCGCCCGAAGAACCTAAAAAACGTCGTGGACGTGCTAAGAAGGACGCAAAAGATACCGTTGAGACACAAAAGTCTAACGAAAAAGACAACAAAAAGAAAAAACCGGCTAAGGCCGACGGCGATAAGCCAAAGAAGGAGAATGAGCAAACCCAGGCAACTCAAGCCGAAGTTAAAGATGAAACACCAGTTGCCGAAGCCCCTGT
>CALAVD010000321.1 GCA_937892085.1 uncultured Prevotellaceae bacterium | reverse complement strand
AATGTTGAGATGGGTTCTTGGCTGTTTTTGTTTCTTTTCGGCATCTGCTTCGTTATTAGTTATGAGCGTTGCAATGCAATCTCAACATATAAAAAATTCTCTTATCATGAAAAAAACAATTTTATTAATAACATTAATTCTAAATTTTGCTACTATTATGGCACAGACTAATGTACTGGATTTTACAGTAAAAGACCGTAAAGGTAATGATGTGGCACTGAGCGACTACAAGGGCAAAGTGCTGCTCATAGTAAACACCGCCACTAAGTGTGGCTTCACACCGCAATATGAAGAGCTGGAGGCGCTTTATAAGGTTTATAAAGACAAAGGGTTAGAGATTCTCGATTTTCCTTGCAACCAGTTCGGCAACCAGGCTCCTGGCACCAATGAGGAAATAGCGCAATTTTGCTCTCTCAACTACGGCACCGAGTTTCCGCAGTTCAAGAAAATTGAGGTAAATGGTGAGAACGAGGATCCTTTGTTCACTTTCTTGAAAAAAGAGAAAGGATTCGAAGGTTTCGACCTTAATCACCCCATAGGCAAGTTGCTCGCCGATATGATGAGCAAAGCCGACCCCGACTATGCCAGCAAGCCCGATATAAAATGGAACTTCACCAAGTTCCTCGTTGACAAAGAAGGCAACGTGGTGGCACGCTACGAGCCCACTCACGATATAAAACTCATTGAGCAGGATATTATTCAAATATTGAAATAAGAGTCCACTTTAAAAAATAAAAGCACACGAATTAAACTAATTTCAACGAATTTTATTTAATTGATATTCAATTAGTTTTTAATCGTCTTTAATCGTTTGAATATTTGAATCAGCACAAAATGCCACTTTTTAAAGTGCACTCATAATTGATTCAGCACCATAATTATGACCGAGAAACAACAGAAGAATGCAGCGCGTGAGTTTGCTAAAAAGTGGGCAGGGCGCGGCTATGAGAAAGGCGAAAGCCAAAAGTTCTGGATGCAACTCCTGAGCGAGGTGTATGGTGTGGAGCATGTAACCGACTTTATAGAGTTTGAAGACCAAGTGATGCTCGATAGCACTTCGTTCATCGACGGTTATATCCCCTCCACTAAGGTGCTGATAGAGCAGAAAAGCTTAGGCAAAGACCTTCGGAAGCCCATAAAGCAGAGCGACGGCTCTCTGCTTACTCCATTCCAGCAAGCAAAGCGTTATGTGAGCGGTCTGCCATTGAGTCGTCACCCACGATGGGTTGTGGTGAGCAATTTCCAGGAGTTTTTAGTTTATGACATGGAACGCCCGAATGGCGAGCCAGAACAGATTCTGCTCGAAAATCTTGAAAAAGAATATTACCGCTTGCAATTCCTCGTGAACGTAAAGAGCGAACACCTATCACGAGAGATGGAGGTGTCGATGCAAGCCGGCGAGATAATAGGTGAGATTTATGATGCTCTGATCGTGCAATATGGAGATAGCGACCCCGACACCCTGCGACAGCTAAATATTCTGTGCGTCCGACTGGTGTTCTGCCTCTATGCCGAGGATGCCGGCATCTTCACTCGCGACCAGTTCCATGACTATCTCGCCAAGCACGACACCGAGATGATGCGCTCGGCACTGCTGCAGCTCTTTGAGGTGCTTAACACCCCAGAGGAAAAGCGCAGCAAGTACTTGCGTGACGAACTTAAAGCGTTTCCATATACCAACGGCGGATTGTTTGCCGAACAGGTGGATATTCCGCAATTCACTCCTGAGTTATGTGAGTTATTGCTACAACGTGCGTCGCTCGACTTTGACTGGAGCGAAATATCACCTACAATATTCGGAGCAGTTTTCGAAAGCACTCTCAACCCTGAAACGCGACGTAGCGGGGGCATGCACTACACGAGCATAGAGAATATACACAAGGTCATAGATCCGCTGTTCCTCGATGACCTGAAGCATGAGTTTGCTGAAATAAAGGAAGATAAGGTGGAGCGCTCTCGCCAGCGCAAACTAACAGAGTTTCAGGACAAACTCGCAAGTCTAACTTTCTTTGACCCGGCTTGCGGTTCCGGTAATTTCCTCACCGAGACCTACCTCTCGTTGCGCCGACTTGAGAACGAGGTGGTAGAAACTATGACCTATGGTCAGGCGGTATTCGGCTTTGAAGAAGCATCGCCCATCAAGGTGAATATCAACCAGTTCTACGGCATCGAGATTAACGACTTTGCCGTGACTGTTGCCACTACTGCACTATGGATATCGGAGTCGCAGATGCTTGCCGAAACGGAACGCATCATCAAGCACGACATCGACTTCCTGCCTCTTAAATCCTACGATAATATACACGAGGGCAATGCCCTGCGCATCGACTGGGAAACAGTGGTGCCGAAAGACAAGCTGAACTATATTATTGGCAATCCGCCGTTTGTGGGATTTACCTTTATGACAAAAAAACAAAAGGAAGATGTCGCTTATATTTATCCTGGCATTAAGAACATTGATTTTGTTAGTTGCTGGTTTAAGAAAGCTAACGATTTTACTCAAGGAACAAACATTGAGTGCGCATTAGTTTCCACAAATTCAATAACCCAAGGAGAAACCGTTGGTAGAATGTGGGAAAGACTTGATGTGAAAATCAATTTTGCTTATCCTACCTTCCGTTGGGATAGTGAGGCCTCTGATAAAGCTCAAGTTCATTGTGTAATCATTGGCTTCTCACACAAAGAGAGAAGTAATAAATTCCTTTTTGGCAATAACATAAAGCAATGCAAGAACATTAATCCTTACTTGCTTGATGCTCCTAATGTTATTGTGAAAAGCAGAAACAAATCCCTGTGTGATGTTCCACAAATGATATATGGAAACAAGCCTGCTGATGGTGGTAATCTCATTCTCTCTTCGCAGGAAAAAGACAGTCTTTTGCAAAAAGAACCAAAAGCTAAAAAGTGGATTCATCAGTTGATAGGTGCTACCGAACTAATTAAAAACAAGCCTCAAAAGAATGACAAAATAAGGTTCTGTCTATGGCTTGAAGGAATTAGCCCAGGAGAACTTAAGTCAATGCCTTTGGTATTAGAGAGAATTGCAGGATGTAAAGAAATGCGTTTAGGAAGTCCTGCGGCAGCAATTCGCAAATTTGCCGAAACTCCTCATTTGTTTGCTCAAAGAACTCAACCCAATATCCCAATTTTGGATGATAATGGAAAACCAGAATGGGATAATGACTTAGAGACATATAATTTATTAGTTCCTGAAGTGTCTTCCGAAAAACGGAGATACGTACCGATGGGATATGTTTCAAACAATACAGTAACAAATAATTTAGTGAAATTAATCCCCGATGCATCATTGTATCACTTTGGCGTTTTGGAGAGCAATGTCCACATGGCTTGGATGAGAGTAGTGTGTGGCAGG
>CALAVD010000320.1 GCA_937892085.1 uncultured Prevotellaceae bacterium | reverse complement strand
TTTAAGCGAAGCGCCCCCCATGAGGTGTCAATGCATAATTCACAATAAAAGCGCCCGAAGGCGCTTTTTGTTTTTTTATTAGGCAAGCCTTGGCAACACAGAACCATATTATGAGAACCCCTCGTCCTATTATTATCACATCACTGACAGCAGCACAGGGATGGGGATGTGACCACTGGTGGTGTAGAGGATATCGCTTGTGTAGGTGCTGCGACCGCGGAAGACGTGATTACTTGTGATGGTGTAGAGAATGTTGCTGCTATAGGTGCTGCGACCGCTATAGACATGCTTTCCATCCCATGTGCACACGATATCGCTGCTATAGGTGCTGCGACCGCCATAGAGATACTTCCCGTCCCAAGTGCACAGAATATCGCTGCTATAGGTGCTGCGACCTGAATATAGGTATTTTCCATCCCAAGTATATAAAATATCGCTCGAGTACGTGCTGTTGCCGCGATAGAGATAGCGTCCATCCCATGTGGCAATGATGTCGCTGGTGTAGGTGCTGCGGCCACGATAGATGTGAGTGACTGCATCTACTTGTATCGACAACGCAATAATGCCCAAGAGAAATAATAAGACCTTTTTCATGACAGCTCGTTTTTTTCGTGCTCCTTGAAAGTGATTGTTCGGTTATAAATGTAATTGGCAATGGTATAAACCACCATTGAAATTACCATTACAATATTTTGACCGGCATTCTTCATCGGGAGGAATGGTATAGTGTCGTCAGGCAAATTCTTCCAGCCAAGACCTTCGAGCAGCAACAAGCTCACCAATCCTTGTAGTATCCAGCACACGAGGAATCCGCACCCGAAGAGCAATGCCTCACGCTTGACGTTGGTGCCAGTCTTGAATACCCACTGTCGGTTCCAAATGAAGCTGTTGATAACACCCAGCACATATCCTATGGCATTGGCAATACCGTAGGGTACACTAAGACAAGTGTTTAGCAAATAGAAAGACACCGCAGTGATGAGCGTATTAATCACACCAATCACTCCATATTTCATGAGTTGTATGATGGTTTTCTTAGCTTCGTCTTTGGTTATCATATTATTCATTGTTTTGAGGTTAACGTAGCTTCTATTTCTTGCTCGGAGTCACGGTGATGCCTATGTCTATCACATCTTTAATTACATCGCAGTTCTCCATCGTTTGCCACACCACAATCGAGTTCACGTCACTCGGTTTTATGCCACTGGCAATGACGACGCTTGTCTGGTAGAGGGCACCAAATCCCGACCCTTTCCAATTACCATAGCTGTCGCTGAGTTCGAAATCCACCTCTTTTCGATGTATAACTTTCACGCTGTCAACCATATCTACAGCAAGGCTCAAATTGCTGTACTGATAGGAGTTGTTGTGACGTATCGACAGCTGAATGTCGTAGATGAGAGCGGAATCGGCATACTCCGGGGTGAACTTTATGGGCATATCCTTGCCCCATCCTTCACCAGGCAATGTTTTGAATTGTGCCATAGTGTCTTGCTTGAGCGAACACCCGCCCAAGCAAGACATGACACTAATCATTGCAATAGCAGCAACAATTTTCCACCTTGACAATATGTTGCCTACAGTTTTAGTCACTTTTATTAATTACTGATGTCTATTGTTCTCGTTGCGAATGTTTCCACGCCTGCCTTGACGACGCTTGTTCTCGGAAAAGTTGGCAGGACCTTTTCGCACAAAAGCTGCATCACCATTGCGACGACGGTCACGAGGAGGACGGTTTTTAGGGAACGTATCAGCGTTATTGGGAACATTTCCATTATTGGGAGCTTCGCTCATAGCATTGCGAGCGGGTTTGCCCTCTTGTGGCTTGCCACGGTTCTTCTTTTTCTTCTTTTTCTTGGCATTGTCAAATCGGCTAATGCTGTCTTGACCCACCAAGTCGCCGTAGGCACTGCTTGTAGTGCTTGCGTCAAAGTCTGAATCCTGCAAGTGCTCGGGCTTGATGCCCTGCTTGTTAAGTGCTATAATATCCTTCACTCGCTCAGGTGAAATGGTCACCAAGTCGGCAGGAACGCCCTTCTCGGTAGAATAAGACATCTCGCCCTTCAAAATGTCGGTCTTGAAATGGTAATAGGTCTTATCCTGAGTTTCGAGCACCGCTTCGCGTTTAGGCAGTGATTTCGACGCTTCGACATAGGTATCAACCTCAAAGTTGATGCAGCATTTAAGCTTAGCGCACTGTCCAGCAAGTTTTTGCGGATTAAGCGACACTTCTTGGTAACGTGCGGCACTGGTGGCAACCGAGACAAAAGTGCTCATCCAGCTGGCGCAGCACAATGGTCGTCCGCAAGGACCTATACCGCCTATTCTTCCAGCCTCCTGACGGGCACCAATCTGCTTCATTTCCACACGAACCTTGAACACGTCGGCAAGCACCTTGATAAGCTGCCTGAAATCGACACGTCCATCGGCTATGTAGTAGAAAATTGCCTTGTTGCCATCGCCCTGATACTCCACGTCGCCAATCTTCATCTCCAGACCAAGGTCCTTCGCAATCTTGCGAGAGCGTATCATGGTGTCGATTTCCTTGGCCTTAGCCTGCTCAAAGCGTTCAAGGTCGGCAGGTTTGGCTTTGCGGAACACACGCAGTATCTCGGCATCAGGACGCAGGCGAGTGCGCTTCATCTGCAACTTCACCAAGTTGCCAGTGAGAGCCACCGTGCCAATGTCATGACCCGGATTGGCTTCAACTGCCACCACGTCGCCCTGCTTAAGGTCAAGATGTGCTGAGTTGCGGTAGTAGCCCCGCCGGGTGTTCTTGAAATGTACCTCCACGATGTCGAAGTCATTCTTCCCGCCCGGTACATCGGCAAGCCAGTTGTAGCTGTCGAGATTACAACGCGCGCCGCATCCGCCACAGCTACACTTGCCACAATCTACGCATTGGCTTGTGCTGGGTTGCTCCTGTGAGGGAGTTTGCTTATTAACTTCGTCCATGACTCACGGCATTATTTTGCGAAGCTCACAGCACGTGTCTCACGAATCACGGTGATGCGCACCTGTCCTGGATAAGTCATCTCATCCTGAATCTTCTGTGCAATCTCGGTAGAGAGTTTCTCGGTCTCTTGATCGCTGATCTTATCGGCACCAACTATCACGCGCAGCTCACGGCCCGCCTGGATAGCGTAGGTCTTGACAACACCAGGATAAGACATCGCCAATCTCTCAAGGTCGTTAAGACGCTTAATATAGGCCTCAACCACCTCGCGGCGCGCGCCAGGTCGAGCTCCTGAAATGGCATCACACACTTGCACGATAGGCGCATAGAGGCTGGTGGCCTCCTCCTCATCGTGGTGAGCGCCAATGGCGTTGCAGATGTCGGCTTTCTCTTTATATTTCTCAGCGAGCTTCATTCCTAACTGTGCGTGTGGCAATTCGGGCTCATCATCGGGCACCTTGCCAATGTCATGCAACAATCCTGCGCGACGCGCCTTCTTGGGATTGAGACCCAGCTCGCTTGCCATCACAGCACACAGGTTTGCAGTCTCACGCGAGTGCTGGAGCAGGTTTTGACCATAGCTGGAACGATATTTCATCTTACCGATGAGGCGGATAAGCTCAGGATGCAAGCCATGGATTCCCATATCAATAGCTGTTCGCTTACCAGTCTCGATAATCTCGTCTTCAACTTGGCGACGCACCTTAGCGACTACCTCCTCGATGCGAGCAGGATGGATGCGTCCGTCGGCAACGAGCTGATGCAGTGCTAAGCGGGCAATCTCGCGACGCACGGGGTCGAAACTCGAGAGCACAATAGCCTCGGGGGTGTCGTCAACAATAATCTCTATGCCAGTAGCAGCCTCCAGCGCACGGATGTTGCGACCTTCGCGGCCAATGATGCGGCCCTTCATCTCATCGTTGTCGATGTGGAACACGGTAACGGCATTCTCGATGGCGGTCTCGGTAGCTACACGTTGAATGGTAGCCACCACAATGCGCTTCGCCTCCTTGTTGGCGGTGAGCTTGGCATCATCCATGATATCGTTGATGTAACTGGCGGCGGCGGTCTTTGCCTCATCCTTCAGCGACTCCACGAGTTTCTCTTTGGCTTCCTCGGCCGAGAGTCCACTCACGTGTTCAAGGGTGTTACGCACCTTCGACTCCATCTTATCAACTTCTTTCTTGCGATCCTCGAGTACAGCGAGCTGGTTGTCGAGATTCACTTTGAGGTTGTCGGTCTCGGTCTTTTTGCGCTGCAACTCCTGCTGTTGCTGGTTAAGCTGAATTTCGCGCTGTTTAAGTTTTGCCTCACTTGCCTGAACCTTAGCAAGGCGAGCGTTGGCCTGCTTCTCGCTCTCGCTCTTGATGGCAAGGCCTGCTTTTTCACCTTTCAGAACTTCTTTGTTTTTAAGGTTCTCAGCTTCGCGTTTGGCATTCTCCACAATCGTGTTGGCTTGTGATTTAGCATTACGTTTTGAAATCACACTTGCAACTACAGCGCCAATGATTAACGCTACGACTGCAATAACAATATAAATAACTATGTCCATTATTAAAATAAAATTTATGTATAAATAAAAATGCACCGCTCTACGCATCATCACACATTAATGGACGAATGCGCAAGAAGTGCAGGAACCTGTTAATTCGCAATATATTCAAGTGCTCACAATACCACTCTACAAGCGTGGCTCTGCTGGCACATTATATTTTCACCACCACATCATTGAGCTGTTGCTCAAAATCAGTGAGAAACTTGTTCACAGCGACATTTTGATTATAGGCTTTGGAATAAAGCCTTGCAAACTGAAACGCAACCATTGCCATGACTCGCTTTGATGAGTCATCTCCTTCAAACCGCTTAGCCCACTTGTTCCACAACGTGTTAACAAGTTTCTCGGCTTCGCGATAGTTAGCCTCCTCGTCACGAGGTATGGTGAGCGCCGTAGGCTCAACATCGGCTAATCTTATCATTATATTTAGGTTGTTGTCGTCTTTTGCCATAATCGTGCATCATTCATTAAGTTGAGCGATGCATTTGTCAATGTCCCGCACTAAAGTGGAGATCGTGGTCCTGGCAGTTTCCACATCATTGAGATCAGGAGCGACCGTGCGAGCCAGCTTCAAATACTCATTTTCTTGCTGCAATAGCTCATTGGCTCTCTTCATTTTCTCTATCTCTTCAACGAGTTGCTCTTTCTCGCTCGCGAGCTCGGCATTTGCGCCCTCAAGGGCATGATATTTTTCAACTAAGATATTGCTCTTGTTGATGATACGTGCCAGCGTCTGTTGCAACTCATTTGCCATAGGTCTCCAAAATTTTACAAAAGTACAAAAAATTTCGCTACCGCACCGCAGTTTAAGCGATTTTTTATGTAATTTTATTAAAAAAACTATTTAATTTATTTACGTAACACAAAAAACCATTACTTTTGCCGAATG
>CALAVD010000319.1 GCA_937892085.1 uncultured Prevotellaceae bacterium | reverse complement strand
GAGTTCGGCAGCTACTGGTTTGAGACGGGCACACCTTCTTATCTGGTCACGCTCCTGCGCCGTCATAACTACGGGCTGGAGGAGATGGCCACATCGGAGGTGACAGCCGACGTGCTCAACAGCATCGACGCTGAATCGACGAACCCTATACCTGTGATTTACCAGAGCGGCTACCTGACCATAAAAGGTTATAAGGAACGGTTTAAGAAATATATCCTCGGCTTCCCGAACGAGGAGGTGGAAGAGGGGTTTGTGAAATACCTCGTTCCGTTCTATCTCGACAACCGTGAAAAACGTTCAGTTTTTGACGTTGAAAAATTTTCTGATGACGTGGAATCAGGCAACCCCGAGCAATTCCTCACCCGTCTGAAGTCTCTTTTCGCCAGTGCGCCTTACGACAGCGTGACCGGCGACAAGGAGAACCACTTCCAGAACATGATGTGGGTGGCGTTCAAGATGATAGGCTTCTACTCGCACACGGAGTACCACACCTCCGACGGACGAATCGACCTGCTGGTGGAGACACCGCAGTACCGCTATGTGATGGAGTTCAAGCTCGACGGCACGGCTGAGGAGGCTCTCCAGCAGATTAAGGACAAGGACTACCCGCTCCAGTTCTCCCTCGACGACAAGAAGACCTTCCTCGTGGGCGTGAATTTTTCAACGGATACACGAACGATTGACAAGTACGTGATTGAGAGGTGAGAGGGGAGAGTGCAGCGGAGCTTTTTGACGACAAACCAAAACGCATGTTTTTCTTGTTCTTTAGTTTATAAAAATGAAATATAAATTAATATATATCGTGGTGTTAGTATGCTTAGGCTTTGCCGGATGCGAAAAGATTAATAATGACTCGCTCAAGGGCTACACGGTGCGCCTCGACTTGGGTGAGTATGGCAAGTGGAACACCTATGGCGTTCATGCTCTGGGTGAGTATCGATTCTTTAATCGCTTGAAGGGCATTCCGGCAAACTTCCCCTACAATGTGAACACCTACACCGGTTTTGGCGGCGTGTTGCTCTTTATGGGTCAGGACATGACTACCGGCGGCCCCACACCGCTGGCATTTGACATGGCATGCCCAGTGGAGCATAATGCCGATGTGACGGTGACTATCGACGAGTCAAACTTGGAAGCGGTGTGTCCCAAGTGCAAGTCGCGCTACAACGTGCTGCTCGGCTCTGGCGGTCCCATCAGCGGCATGGCGATGGACCGCAAGGTGGGCCTCAACATGTATAAAGCGCGCGCCACCGTCAATGGCGGCTATGTCATAACGAATTATTAGTTTTGAATTCTCTGCTTTGTGTTTCTTCAGTTTTTTGTTGCGATGGCATCGCAGCATGCTGAACGATTTTAGGGCTAAAAATGCAAATGATATATAAAACTTTCGCATTATAATATGTAATGTGAAAGTTTATTTGTATTTTTGCAGTTAATAATTAAATCAAAGAGAATTATGTATCAGTTTAAAGTTCCCGATAAGATCATGATGGGCGACAACATAGTTGCCTCGGTTGAGAACGTTTTTAACCTCTATGGAAAGCACGCATTGATAGTGACAGGTCCTAACGTTGCACGATCAACAATGATAGCGAGCTTGGAGCGCACGCTCGATAACGACCGCGTGAAATATACTGTAATCTCCAGCATTGAGGGTGAGCCCACGGTGCGCATGGTGGAGCATGGTGTGGAGGCCTATCGCGAGAATGGCTGCGATTTCGTTATAGGTTTGGGTGGTGGCAGTCCTCTCGATGCCGCTAAGGCGATAGCCGCGATGACGGTGCTCGAAGGGTCGATAGCCGACTATAAAGGCGTGCGCATCGACGATGTCGTGCTGCCACCGGTGGTGTGCATCCCCACCACCTCGGGCTCGGGCTCGGAGGTGACGAAATATACTATCATCACCGATGAGAACACTGGCGTGAAGATGCTGCTGACTGGCAACTCGCTTCTTCCCAAGCTGGCGATGCTTGATTACACTTTCTCTAACGGCTGTCCCAAGACGGTGACCGCCGCCACCGGTCTCGACGCTCTAACACATGCCATCGAGGCGTTTATCTCGATCAATGCCCAGCCACTGAGCGACGCGCTGGCACTGAGTGCCATCAAGCGAATCATGCGCTATCTGCCGCAGGTGTATCGTGACGGCAGCAACTTCAACGCTCGCCGTGAGATGGCGATAGCCGCTCTGCAGGCAGGCATCTGTATCAACAACAGTAGCGTGACGTTGATTCACGGCATGAGCCGTCCCATCGGCGCCAAGTTCCACGTGCCTCATGGCATGTCGAATGCCATGCTACTGAACGTGTGCCTTAACGACATGGAGATGTCGGCTCGCCACAACCTTGCCCGCATAGCCACCTACTTGCGCATCCAGTCGGTTGACGAGATTGACGCGAGTGAGAAATTTGTGGAGGAGGTGAGCAAGCTCATCGATAAGCTCGATGTTCCAACAATGAGCGAATATGGCATCGACCGCAGCGAGTATATGGCAGCCATCGAAGACATGAGCCTCGAGGCTATCATGAGTGGCAGCCCCTCGCACGCCCCTCGTGAATATACAGCCGACGACATCCGCGAGATTTATATCAAGGCTTATAAGTAATGCGCTTCGCGCAGTTTAGAGTTTAGAGGGGAGAGTTTAGAGGGGAGAGATTTGCTTCGAACACTCGAACGCTCGAACTCTCGACTGCTTCGAACACACATAATTAGAATATGAAATTTGCTAAACTTTTTCTTGCCACTGTGATGCTTGTGGCAGTGCTTGGAACAGGTCGTGCCCAGAACGATAGCACAGGTTATGTCACCTTGTCGTTCAATGGCGATATCATGACCGGGTCGATAAAGCCCGAATATGACATGCCGCCTAATGATGGTAAAGACATTTTCATTGACTGCGATTCTATCATCAGGAGTGTGGATGTGGCGTGTGGCAACCTCGAGGGCGTGCTTGCCGATAGTGGCAAGACCCGCAAGGCTCCTGGTCGCCTCTCGTTCTCGTTTATGATGCCCACCAAGAGTGTGAAACTACTGGTTGATGCTGGCTACGACTTTATGGGCATCGCCAACAACCACATCAACGACTTTTATCCAGTGGCTATCCAATCGACAATAAAAACGCTGACCGACAATAGATCGGAAGAGCGTCGTGTAGGGAAAGAGTGTAGAT
>CALAVD010000318.1 GCA_937892085.1 uncultured Prevotellaceae bacterium | reverse complement strand
CATACGAGATTCAAGTGTGACTGGAGTTCAGACGTGTGCTCTTCCGATCTCCTTAGTAGAGTTGCAGCTTGCAAGTAACATTACAGCTGCTGTGAGGAGTAATAATAATTTTGATTTCATATAGATAATAGTTTAAAATGGTTGCGAAAGCTCTTATTCGCTTGCAAAATTAGTGCAAGTTGAGAGAAATACAAAATAAATGAGGTACGAATTTATTTTTATTTCCTAAGCGCAGCCTAATTCATTAAATTTAATGCATCGTTGAGAATTTACAAAATATTTGTTGAAAAGATTTCGCCAAAACCCTTTTCAGCAAGGGGCTGAGCAATAATAAAAAGTTGTTAAATCAATTTTTAGATAGCTATTAATTAAAATAATATATGTAAATTTGTGCACCTTTTCAAGAGGTCTACTATTTAGGGTGATATAATAGAAATCAAAATTAATGTAATTCAACTAATAACTTAAACAACAATTACCCAGTGAAAACCTTGAACTTTGAAGACTTGATTCAATTCAGGAAGAAAGCTCAGGCGAACTTGAACGTTCGCGAGTTGAGCTATGCTGCTGTGAGTGAAAAAAGCTGTGGGCTGGCCGTTGGCACCGAGCACATCGAGTTGCTATGCTGCGGTGGTACAGGCTGTAAAGCATCGAGCAGTGCTAAAATTGTCGACAACTTGAGGGCTGCCATCGAAGCTAATGGCATTGCTAATAAGGTTGATGTGATTGTAACAGGATGTTTCGGCTTCTGCGAGAAAGGTCCTATTGTCAAGGTGATGCCCGACAATACTTTCTACACTCAGGTGAAACCTGAGGATGCCGAAGAGATTGTGAAGGAGCACGTCATTGGCGGTCGTCGCGTGGAGCGTCTGCTCTATGTTGACCCCAAGACGCAGGAGCACGTGAGCGACTCGAAGCACATGGACTTCTACCGCAAGCAGAAGCGTGTTGCCCTGCGCAACTGCGGTTTCATCGATCCCGAGAACATTGCCGAGTACATCGCACGCGACGGTTATGCCGCACTGTCAAATGCGTTGCAGAATCAGACCCCCGAGGAGGTCATCGACATCATCAAGAAGGCAGGCCTTCGCGGACGTGGTGGCGCAGGCTTCCCAACCGGCATGAAATGGGGCTTTGCTCGCAACTATCAGGCTGAGCACAAGTATGTGGTTTGTAATGCCGACGAGGGCGACCCCGGTGCATTCATGGATCGTTCCATCATGGAGGGTGACCCCCACTCAGTTATTGAGGCAATGGCATTGTGCGGCTACTGCATTGGTGCCAGCGAGGGACTCATTTACATCCGTGCTGAGTATCCTCTGGCAGTTCAGCGCTTGAAGATTGCCATTGAGCAAGCCCGTGAATATGGAATGCTTGGCAAGCAAATTTTAGGTAGTGATTTCAACTTCGACATCGAGATTCGCTATGGTGCTGGCGCATTCGTCTGCGGTGAGGAAACCGCGTTGATCCACTCTATGGAAGGCAAGCGCGGTGAGCCAACCCTCAAACCTCCATTCCCTGCCGAGAGCGGTTATATGGGATATCCTACCAATGTAAATAACGTTGAGACACTTGCCAACGTTCCCGTCATCCTTACAAAGGGTGCTGACTGGTTTGCCTCTATAGGTACCGAGAAGTCAAAAGGCACTAAGGTGTTTGCCCTTGCTGGCAAGATTAACAATGTGGGTCTTATTGAGGTTCCTATGGGTACTACCTTGCGCGAGATTATCTACGACATTGGTGGCGGCGTGAAGAATGGCAAGAAGTTCAAGGCTGTTCAAACTGGTGGTCCCTCGGGAGGCTGCTTGACCGAGAAGCACCTCGACATTCCTGTCGACTACGAGAGTCTGGGAGCTGCCGGCTCAATGATGGGTTCAGGTGGTATGATTGTTATGGACGAGGACGACTGTATGGTATCGGTTGCTAAGTTCTACCTTGAGTTCACCGTTGGCGAGTCGTGCGGTAAATGTACCCCCTGCCGCATCGGTAACAAGCGCATGCTGGAAATATTGACCCGCATCACCGAGGGCAATGGCACGATGGACGACATCGAGCACTTGCAGTCGCTGGCGGCAACCATCAAGGACACCGCTCTTTGTGGTCTTGGTCAGACATCTCCAAACCCTGTGTTGTCAACTATCGACAATTTCTATGATGAATATGTAGAGCACGTTAAGCAGCACACCTGCCGTGCTAAGCAGTGTAAGGCCCTCTTGACCTACACTGTTAATCCTGAGAAGTGTAAAGGCTGTGGCGCTTGCGCACGCAACTGTCCCGCCGACGCTATCATGGGTGATGTTCGCAAACCTCATGTTATTAATCCATTCAAGTGCATCCGTTGCGGTATGTGCCAGTCGCGTTGCCGCTTCGACGCTATTCATGTATTCTAAAATTACAGTTTATTCATCATGGAAGAGAAATTGATAAAACTTACAATAGATAACCACGTAGTGGAAGTGCCAAAAGGCACTACATTGCTGGAGGCCGGCAAGCTCGTCGGCATTGATATTCCCACGCTGTGCCACATCGATCTCAAGGGCACTTGTGTGAAGAATAAACCTGCTTCGTGCCGCCTGTGTGTGGTAGAAGTGGAAGGACGTCGCAACTTGGCACCAGCTTGCGCTACCGCTTGTATGCCCGATATTGTGGTTTACACGAACTCGGCTCGCGTAATACGCGCCCGCAAGACCGTTGCTGAGCTTATCCTCAGCGATCACCCCAACGATTGCCTCACCTGCCCCAAGTGCAGCGATTGTGAGTTGCAACGCCTGGTAATGCGCCTCAACATTCGTCACATGCCTTACAACGACGGCGAGAAGAGCGAGCGCAAGAACGAGGTTACTCCAGCCATTACCCGCAACATGGAGAAGTGTATCTACTGTCGCCGTTGCGAGAGTGTATGTAATAATGTGCAGAGCGTGGGCGTGCTTGGCGCTATACGTCGTGGCTTCGACACTACTATAGCTCCCACTTTCGACCGCATGTTTGTCGATACCGACTGTACCTATTGCGGACAGTGCGTGGCAGTGTGCCCCGTGGGTGCACTTACCGAGCGTGACTACACCGACCAGCTCATGGCCGACATTACCAACCCCGACAAGGTGGTTGTTGCCCAGCCCGCTCCCGCAGTGCGCTTCGCACTGGGCGAGGAGTTTGGCGTGCCTGGTGG
>CALAVD010000317.1 GCA_937892085.1 uncultured Prevotellaceae bacterium | reverse complement strand
GTGTTGCCGGTCCCGGCACGGCGAGCCGAAGCCACGGCAGCTCCCACCTTAAAGCGTTTTTCAAATGATGTAGAGAAGAACAGGCGGTTCAGGAATGCGATGAGCGTTCCGCTCGGACCTGCGAAATAGACAGGAGAACCTATTACAAGGCCATCGGCATCTTCAAATTTCTTCGCCACCTCGTTCACTAAATCTTTGTCAAACACGCAACGCCCTAACGTGCGGCACTTGAAGCACCCTATGCACCCGCGAATGTCCTTATGTCCTATGTGGACAACCTCGGTGGCGATACCCTGAGTTTCAAGTTCACCCGCCACGATGTCGAGCGCAGCGCGTGTGCAGCCATGAGCATGCGGACTTCCGTTAATCAGCAATACTTTCATATCAGTGTGTGGATTTGAGGTATTGCAGGTCTCCATACCAGTAGCTGGCGGTGCAACCGCCGTCAATTAGGATGTCGGCACCGCTGATGAAGCGTCCTCGGCTCGACATGAGGAACTCAGCAAGGTCGCCCACCTCATCGGGGGTGCCGGCGCGGCGTGCGGGCATACCTTCTATCATCTTAAGGTAGCCATCCTTGCGAGGACCATGCAGCTCATCGTTGGCAAGCGGCGTGATGATGATGCCCGGCGAGATGCTGTTGATGGTTGCATTGCGCTTGCCCCAGCGCGTTGCCTCACGCATCACGCGAAGCACGTTGCAGCGCTTGCTGTACTGATAGGCCTTGAGAGTGTCGTCAATGGCTTTGATGAACGGCAGTTCCAACAGCTCATCGGTAGCTGTCATGGCGAGCGCGTCGCTCTGTTCTTGCGGCAGAGCCGGCAATCGGTGACCGCTCTGCGACGAGATGATGACTCCTGAGCCTCCATCGGCGATGACCTTGCCAAACTCCTCAATGAGCACGCTCGTGCCATAGAGATCTACTTGCAAGATGTGATGCACCGGGGCTTGCGAGGGCGACACACCAGCGGCACTAACCACATATTTCACTTCACCTTGCGATGTTGCATAACTCACCAGGGCGAGAATGTCATCTTTGTTGCCGAGGTCGCATTTAATGACCGAACACTCATAGCCGGCATTCTCTAAAGTCATAGCGGCACTTTTGGCATTCTCTAAACTATAGTCAGCCAGCACGATGTGCTTGCCAACCGACACACGGCGAATAATTGCCATTCCTATGCTTCCCGTTCCAACGAGTACTGATACTTGTTTTTTCATATATTTGTCTTTTTATGATGCAAAATTACTACGTATTTTTTGAACAATAATATCCTAATTTGTGCTAAAACATTCACTTTTTTCGGTTTTTTGCTTTTATAGTTCTGTTTATTTCACTAATTTTGTGCCATGCAAAGACAAGAGATAAACCGGAGAGACTTTGTCTTCACTGAAGATTTTGCGGAATGCTGCAACAAGAAGTATGCCGACTATTGCCTGCACATCTTGTGTCTGAAGGGGGCTGCAAGGTTTGTTGTGGGCGACTCAGTGTTCAACGTGATTGGAGGTGATGCCATCATCAAGTCGTCGGGAAAGCCAATTTCCATTATTCACTGCTCCAAAGATTTCAGCATCAAAGCCTTACTCATATCTTGGCAATTTCTTAACGCCAACACCCCACAGAGCAGCTACAACGCCATTGGAAACATTGCGACGACACAAAACCCGGTGATGCCAATGCAACAGGCCGACCTTGAACGATGTCTGCTCGACTTTGAGGAAGTTCGTCGCCGTCTAAACCAGCCTTATCACAACTTCTTTGCCGACGTGTTGCGCCGTGCCGTGGAGACGATGATTCTCGATTTATACGACATCCACGCACGCATGACCCACCGTAACATTAAGGGCGTGAGCCAGGCGTCACGCATCCTGCAACGGTTCGTGACATTGCTCCAAGAGGGACTTTATAAAAAGGAAAGAAGCGTAGAGCACTACGCTTCACGCCTCTTTATAACGCCAAAATACTTGAGCGAGGCATGTGTTGCCGTCAGTGGCTACACCGCCAGCAGTTGGATTGAATATTATACCACTCAAGAGATTGCGCAAATGCTGAGCGACCGCTCGAAGCCGCTGACCGACATTGCCTATGAACTGAACTTCTCGTCACCATCCTACCTGAGTCGATACGTCAAGCGCACCTTCGGCTGCTCACCCAGTGAATTCCGCAAAAGACTAAAGTAAGAAATTCTAACACCCCCCTAAGACCTTACTCTTAGCCTTGTACATTATGCATTTTGCATTATGCATTGAAAAAAAGTCCGCAAACGAGTGTGAGGTAGCGCGGCACGTTCTTGTCCTTGCTCCACACCATGTCGATGCCGAGCAATTCACTCGCGGTCTTCGACACATTGAAGCCGTAGGCCTCGAGCGACGGACGCACCACACTGGGGTGACGGCATGGCTTGCCCTCAATGCGCGCACACGGCACATCGCCGCATCGCTCACACTTGCCCACGAAGCCGAAAGCTAACCCGCCACGCTCCTTCTCCATCTCCAGCAGACGGCGGTTCATCTTCTCCAGTTCGGGACGCATGAGGTCATAGACCTGCTCCATTGGCATTTTGGGGTCGTGGGGGGTGAGCTTCACACCCATTATCATCACCTTGTCGTAGGGCAACAAGTCTTGCAGCGTGTCGTGGTCAAACGGCGGGCAACCCCACCGCCTGCCATAGTTAGGGCAAGCGCGGCAGCACTCCTCAAAGGTCGCCACGTCACGGAACTCACTCACATAGCGGTCACGGTCAACCACCACCACCACTTCCTCAGTTTCATAGCTCTTGGCCTCCATAGTGTATAAATAAGACCACAAAAGTAGTGATTTATTCTCAAAATAAAAAACCTACACGCACTAAAATAAAACTAAAATAAAACGATAACTCCTCTAAATGTCGAAAAAAAAATTGACATTTAGAGGAGGTATCTTGTAAATTCTAATCTGCCAACCACATAATTCAACCAAAAAATTAGTTGTAATTAGTCTAATTCGTGTGCCTAAATTATGTATTTATATTTTGAAATAATTTACTATATTTGTCGTGCTTTTGGTCCCATTCCAAAGTTACCTCATATACTCCTGGTTCTGGAATTTTGATATTTCCTGATTTATCTATTTCAGATTCAACTCCATTTATAAAAACTCTATTTGGAATATAATTAGAATTTATAATTTTTAATTTATTGCCATAAGTGACTTTTATTTTTACTATTTGTACAGGATTAAGA